>JADYZI010000445.1 GCA_020853255.1 Acidobacteriota bacterium | reverse complement strand
GAAACGCTTTGCGCCCGCCCACGCCCTTTTCGCCCAGTTTCTCGACCAGGTTTGCGGTCATGATCTTTGTCAGGCCCCATGAACAGTTTGTCGTGCAAAGCGTCTTGACCAGATCTTCAAACACCGTGCCCGACCGAAGAAGCCTTCCTGCCATTTTCTCCTCGACCCAGGCAAAATGCTCGTTTTCCCGTACTGTCGCGTAAAAGTCTTCCATGCCTTCGTCCAAACGTAGAACATGTCTGGCCAATTCGGCCGCTTCGGCCTGATCGGTCCGCTTGGAACCGGCCGTAATCTCGATCCCACCAGGCCGTTCGGCCATGCTCACACTCTCCGAGCGGCCTGAGCTTCGACTCGAATATGCATAATGCAGCGTCCCAGCGGCTTCGTCGTATTCGAAGGGTGCGAGATCGTACCATCCGTGTCCGCCGACGGCGTGCCGGAAATTAAAATTATCAGGTGTTGGAAGAAAAAAAGTATTGGACATTTTTTCAATATTAGGTCTTGAATATCTTATGAACAAGCTGATATTATATTCAGACCTTGAACCCCCAGTGTACGTCTAACGTTCTGTTAAGGCAGCTTCTCTAGAGTAGACCCGATGCAATGACCAGGAATTACCCCTTCTTGATCGATATGTCGGCCGAAATGTTAAACAATCTTTAACCCGCCGCGAAAACTTGCGGCAAGATCTAAAACGCTAAGGCCCGAACCCGCCCGGTGACGGCCCGAAGGAGGAAAGGGTATGTTTCGCATGAAAGCGCTTCGGTATTTCCGTGTTTTCACTGCATTTCTTGTTTTGTTTTTCGTTTCATCGTTTGCGGCGGCGCAGGACGATCCGGACCCAAATTCACCCTCGCCGGTACTCATGCGAGTGCCCGGGGCAAAAAGGGTTCTTGCCGTTGACGGCAATGGCGTCCGCATCAACCCAAGTTCTCCAAACATAGAATCATTTCCTCCCAATTCACGGGTCGCGATATTCGTACAGAATATCGCGACAATGCCTGGCGAGGGTGCGAGTGCGTTTCGGGTCTATGGTGAAGATGCACGGGGCCGTTCATATAAATTCCCTGTCGTCGAGGTCCGATCGGTCAAGGCCCAGGTAAAGACCTATGCTGTGATCTTCGATCTTCGCGACGAGATCGGCTATTTTGATCAGCCTCAGTTTGGCGACATCCTGCTCCGAGTGACATGGCGTGGAATGACGAGCGATCGTGCCCGCCTTGGGTACACTGAGACCGGAGGCACAATTCAGGACGATGCGATCCCATTTTCCGAAATGCTTGCGTACCGGGCCGCCAGATCACAAGGTCGAACCTCGGGTAAAGGAATGTTCAACCGTCCAGACTACGTCGGCTACCGATGGTCAGGCGATCGGGCAAGATTTCTTGAACAAGCAGCCTTCGGGCCAAACCCGATGCTGGACGCGCGAATCCGCCGGATCGGGCTAAGGGCATGGCTCGCTGACCAGTTTGAGGCCCCGTATCCGACGAACGCCTACCCTAATCAGCCGCTAAAACCCGGATCAGCTCCCGCCGATTGTGACAACGAGCAAACCGTCACGCCGGATGTCCCGGCCACTTGTTATCGCGATACGTACACGATGTACCAGATCCAAACGTGGGGCAACAAAGAGGCCCTGTACGGCGAGAACCAGCTTCGGCATCGCATTGCCTGGGCATTAAGCCAGATCTGGGTCACGTCCGGCAACGATATCCAGCAATCGCGTCATATGGTCGAGTATCACAAGATACTCTCGAATAATGCGTTCGGCAACTATCGCACGCTGATGAAGCAGATGACGCTGAGCCCGACCATGGGCGATTATCTCGACATGGCCCGGAGCACAAAGAACAATCCGAACGAGAATTATGCCCGCGAGATCATGCAGCTATTCACGATCGGTCTGTTCATGTTGAATGATGACGGCACGCTACAGCTTGACGGCCAGGGTTTCCCGATCCCGACCTATGATCAGAACGGCGTAAACAACCTTACCAAGGTCCTGACCGGCTGGCAGTTCTGCAATCAGGTCGCATCATGTCCGAATATAGCGGTCGGCACGGTGAATTTCATTGATCCGCTTCTTTTGAACAACGGTTCGACGAGCATCAATCAGAATCAGCACGACCTGACAGCAAAAACGCTGCTCGTCTATCCTGGTTCGACGACAACGAACATTGCCGCCTGCGCGAACTGCACGACAATGGCTAATGTCAATACCTACGCCAATGCGTCGCTTGACCAGGCAATCGACAATATCTTTTATCACCCGAACCTCGGGCCGTTCGTCAGTAAGATCCTGATCCAGCAGCTTGTGACCAGCGATCCGACACCGGCCTATGTCAGCCGCGTTGTCAGCGTTTTTAACAATAACGGCTTTGGCGTCCGCGGTGATATGAAATCTGTGATCCGTGCAATCCTGCTCGATCCGGAAGCACGCGGCGATGCGAAAACAGATCCGAATTACGGCAAACTTCGCGAGCCGTTCCAATATGCGACGAATTTTGTCCGCAGCTTTGGTGTCCGCTCGGCGGACATGCTGGGCCAGAGTGACGGCTATTTTACTGGCCGAAGCGAGTACACCGGAATGGGACAGGTACCGTTCCAGTCGCCAACCGTTTTCAATTATTATCCGCCCGGATATGTCATTCCAGGTACCGCCTTGCTCGGTCCTGAGTTTGCGCTGATGACGACAGGAACAGCGATTCAACGAACGAATTTTGTGAACCGGTTCACCTATACAACCACGGGCAATCCGGCTATACCGGTCCCGATCTCCGTTAGCCTTCCGAACTCACCCAGTGGAACATCGCTCGACTTTAGCGACCTGCAAGCGTTGTCGGCGGCCGATCCGACCGGCAGCGATCTGGTTGACGAGCTTAACCGGCGAATGATGCACAGCACAATGTCGCCGCAAATGAAGAGCACGATCCTAACGGCCGTGACAGCCGTGACCCAATCGGCAACGCCGACGGCCGCCCAAACGCTGGCGCGGGTCCAGCAGGCGATCTATTTGGTAGCAACGTCATCGCAATATCAGGTGCAGAGGTGAAAAATATGAAAGAATCAAGACGCGAATTTTTGAAAAAGTCTGGCGGATGTGCCCTTGGCATGGTCGGCCTCGCGACACAGATGCACCACATGGGCGTAATGAATATCATGGCCCAGAAGGCGATCGATAACAACAAGGCCGCGGGCGGTGCAAACTATAAGGCCCTCGTTCTGCTTTTCTGGTCGGGCGGCAATGACGGGAATAATATGATAATCCCGAATCATAGTGATGCATCGATCAGTAATTACACGACCTATGCGAACGCCCGTTCCGCTTCAACGCTTGCTGTTCCACAGGCTTCGCTGCTTCCAATTTCGGTGCCAAGACTTGGAGGCTTAAGCTATGGCCTGCACCCGAATTTCGGGGCAATGACGCAGAACGGCACTTCGATCGTGAATAACGGCATTCACGAACTCTGGGCACAGGGAAAACTGGCGGCGGTCGTCAACGTCGGCAACCTTGTTCGGCCTCTGACAAAGGCCCAATATCAAAGCTCTCAATTCAAAAAGCCGTATCAGCTGTTCTCGCACTCCGATCAGGTAACGCAGGCCCAGACCAGCAACTCGCTAACCGAGGCCTTTACCGGCTGGGGCGGAAGGATCTCTGATGAATTGACCCCAGGGCTGAATCCGAACGCGCTGGTACCGATGATAACGTCGATCGCCGGTGCCCAGCTTTTTACTGCCGGGCAATCGACCCTACCATTGGCGATCACAGCGGCGGAGAACGATGCCAACGCCGGCACGAACAACCTGACCACCGTGCTGAATCCGGCGGGTTTTGGAACAAACCCGACAGGATCGACGCTGGCCCGTTTGAACGCCTTTAATGCGCTTCGCACGCAGGACCTAAGTTCAAACTACATATCGGCCGCCAGCCATGTAACGGACCTGGCGATGCAGGCGAACAGCGCCCTTGCCGCCGGCCAGGACACTACTCCCGAAGGGCGTTTTCCAAACACTACTCTGGGCCGTCAACTTCGTCAGGTTGCCCGCCTGATCAAGAACCGTGATCAACTGAATGTCAACCGCCAGATCTTCTACGTACAGATCGGCGGCTTTGACACGCATACGAACCAGATCGCGAACCAGTCGAGCCTGATAACCCAGGTTAGCCAGGCGATGCGCGGCTTCTGGGACGAAATGGTCTTTCAGGGCATTCAGAATGACGTTACGTTGTTCACGCTCTCCGATTTCTGCCGAACGTTCCAGCCATCAGGTACGGGGGGAACTGTTGGTACGGACCACGCCTGGGGAAATCATATGTTCGTCATGGGCGGCTCTGTGATCGGCGGCAACTTTTATGGAAGCCTTCGTCCGGACGGCGGCGGCAACTATTACCCGACGCTCACGATGGGCGGTCCCGACGACACCGACTCGGGCGGCAACCCGCGCGGCCGTTGGATACCGACAACATCGGTTGACCAATACGCCGCCGTACTTGCCAAATGGTTTGGCCTGCCGCAGGACGCGGCAACGCTGGAAACGGTGTTTCCAAATCTGGATAACTTTGCGACCGGGACCTTTCCGCAACTCGGCTTCCTGCCGTAATGCAGGCCGCGCGCGGCAAACTCCGAAGAGGTTGTCTGAAAAGACCAAAAGTCTGAGGCATCAACGCATCCTTGAACGCGGATCAAGCAGAATTGAGGCGGATTATTACGGATCTATCCGTTTTGATCCGCCTGATTCGCGTTCAAATTGCTTCTATTCGGAATTAAGTTATAAGTTTTCGGACATCGTCTTCTTTGAAGTTCAGTGCCACCTCGCGTTGGCGGGCAGGCTAGCCGCTGTCAGTACCACCTCGCGTTAGCGGGTGGGTTCTTTTGTCCACGAGATTCGCTATTTGGCTCTTTCCTCCCCGACCAACTTTCTTGAAGTTTATCCGGCCGCAACGTACACTGTTGTGGAACCGGTGAACCTTCCGAATTACATAACCCTGGCCCGTATTGTGATCGTACCGCTTTTGGTCGTCGTTCTTCTGACGCCGGTGGCCGAAAGCTGGTTTGGGATGAGCGGTTATGTCCTTGCAATAATTGTCTTTCTGATCGCGTCGCTGACCGACATTCTTGACGGCCATCTTGCCCGGCGGCGGAACCAGGTTTCGACGTTGGGCAAGTTTCTCGATCCGATCGCGGACAAGCTTCTTATTTCAGCGGCCTTGATCGTGCTGGTCGAAAAGCATCTTGCTCCGTCCTGGGCCGTGGTCATTATTCTCGGCCGCGAATTTATCGTGACCGGCCTTCGAGCGGTTGCGGCGGGTGAAGGAATAATCATTCAGGCACAGAGCATTGGCAAGCTGAAAATGTGGGCGCAGTGCGTTGCCATCGTCGCTCTGCTGGTAGCGGCGGCGGCCGGAAATCCGCCGGTGTCGAATTTTGGCCAGGATTATCCCGCCTTTAGATTTTGGGAGGTCGAGGAAGTAAGGACCGCGTTTGCCAACCTCTTTCGGCTGTCAACAACGCTTAATGATTGGAAGGTCTTTGGCTATCTGGTCGGACGCGGAGCACTGTGGGTCGCCGTTATCACTTCGATCTGGTCGATGTACGATTACTTCTCATTCTTCATGCGTGAAAAAGTCAGAACCACCCCGCGTTAGCGGGTGG
>JADYZI010000444.1 GCA_020853255.1 Acidobacteriota bacterium | reverse complement strand
TCCAACTATCTTCATTTTGCTCCTCTTCTGCCCACACGCAGAATGGTTCGTAACCTGACAGAACGAGCAAAGTTCCAGACTGCGGCCATTTCGCGATTGGCCTCACTGTTGCGTGGGCAGTGTTGGCTTTGCACCAAACTTCCTTTGCATCGCTTGTCTTACGGGCGTTTGAGGGCCGCTTGAAAAGCGGGACTCAAAACGTATATATCAATAGACCGTCGTAACTCTTACATTCCCGCTCGCGGGGTTTCTGTCGAGCAGAACGGTCACATCAAAAACCTCTTTCAAACTCTCTTCACTTAGGACGGCCTCCGGCGTACCGATCGCATGCATCCGGCCCTGGTCGAGCATGATTATTTGATCCGCAAACTCGGCCGCCAGGTTGAGATCGTGCGTGATAACAACCGCCGAATAGCCTTCCGCCCGACATTTTTCACGGACAAGCCGGAACATCGTCGCCTGATGGGCAATATCGAGATTCGCGGTTGGCTCATCCAGCAGAAGCACCTTTGCGCCTGTCGCCAATGCTCGGGCCAGCACAACTCTCTGCCGCTCACCGCCGGACAGTTCGTTCATCAAGCGATGCTCAAATCCGGCAAGCTCGCATTCGGCCATCGCCCGCTCTGCGGCCTGAATGTCTTCAGCGGACTCCCACCCGAATGCCGAACCGTTCCCAAATCTTCCCGCCAGCACGAACTCGCTGACGGTTATCGGAAACTTCGTCTCATTCTCTTGCGCAACAACTGCAATTCGCCGTGCGATCTCGCGGCGCGACATAACGGCCAGCTCGCGTCGATCCAGCCGCACGGCCCCGGCAATCGCGGGCAGTGTGCCGTTCAGCGCCTTGATCAGCGTTGTTTTTCCAGCCCCATTCGATCCCAGCAACCCTACGATCCGGCCTTCGCGCAAAGTGAAAGAAATGCCCTGCAGAACAGGCTTGCCGCCGTAACCAACATTTAGGTCTTCTACTTCAAGCATAAACCTCAAAACTCCGCGCCGCTCATCTTCGCCGCAGCAAGTAGATGAACAACGGCGCCCCTATCAATGCCGTTATCGCCCCGACCGGCAACTCCCTCGGAGCGATCGCAATCCTTGCAACCAGGTCTGCTGTAACGACAAACGCGGCGCCGGCGATCGCTGAAAACGGAAGCACGGTTCGGTTATCGCTTCCTGAAGCGAGCCTGACAAGATGCGGCACGATCAGGCCGACGTAACCGACCGATCCGCTAGCGGCAACCGTTGATCCGACCATGGCAGCGACCGAAACAAAAACGATCATGCGTACACGCCCGACCTCGACGCCGAGGTCAAAAGCATCGCGTTCGCCGATCATCATCAGGTTCAACGCCCTTGCCTGCCACGTCAGGACCAGAGTTCCGGCAACCGCAACGATGAACGCAAGATAAACACCATTTACGGTCGATTGTGAAAGGTCGCCAAGCAGCCAGAACGTAAAGCTTCGCAGCTTGGCGGCATCCATTACGCTTGTCAGCATAACGATGATCGACGAAAGAAAGGTCGTTACGATCACGCCGGAGAGCACAAGCCGCTCAACATTCATGCCCGCCCGGCTCCGCGCCATGCTGTAAACCGCAAAGGTCGCCGCCCCGGCGCCTATGATCGCCAGTACCGGCCGCGACCATTCCATTTGTTCAAAGAACACGAATGCGAGCATCGTACCCAATGCCGCACCGTTTGAAACACCAAGCAGGTAAGGCTCAGCCAGCGGGTTCCGCAGCAACGCCTGCAGTCCCGCTCCGGCCGCCGCCAAACTCGCGCCGACACAGGCGGCCAGCAAAACGCGCGGGATGCGAATGTCAAATAATATCGTCCGCTCTGAACTGCTGAGATCGAGAAACGAAAGCCTCTCGCTGCCAAAAGCCACCCCTAACAACAGAGCAACAACCAGCCCGGCGATAAGGAACAATGCGGTTTTTGATCTCCGGTCCAAATATGTCTTTAGGCGAACTCTCGGCGTTCTGTGTTCGATCGTTCGGCGATCATTGGCAATTGGCAATTGGCAAATTGAAAATTGGCAGAAAAGAAATACGCGGCCGCTGATCTACGCCGTAACCAGGTATCACTGTTTCAGCTTTTCCGCTATTTGCTCAAGAGCATCTACGACCCGCGGGCCGGGCCGCGAAAGCAGATCGGCGTCGATCAAATAGACACGGCCATTCTTTACCGCCGGCGAATTTCGGAATGCCTCGTTCGGCACACGGTTGTTCTCACTTTCCGAAATAATGATCACATCCGGGTTCATAGCAAGGGCCGTTTCCTTGCTGATCTTTGGGTACGCGGTCGCCAGGTCCGCAGTCGCCGAAACGCCGCCAGCTCGAGATATAATGTCTGTTATGTATGAATCGTGCCCAATGGTGTAAAGCGAATCCTTATCGATCTGAACAAAAACGCGCGGCGCACTCCCGTAAACGACTGGCCCGCGGGCGGCGGCAACGCGGGCCTTCATATCATCGACAAGCTTTTCGCCTCGTTCCGGATTTCCAACTATTTGGCCTATCGTTTCTATGCTCTTGTAAATGTCGTCAAGCGAATTCGGCCGGGCGACGAACACAGCTATCCGCTGCTGCTCAAGCGTCTTTGTAAATCCCTCAAGCTGAGAAGCGGTCGAGACAAAAACGATCTGCGGCTTCAGGGCAATTATCGTC
The DNA here is from genome assembly GCA_020853255.1 of Acidobacteriota bacterium. The sequence continues at coordinate 583 of JADYZI010000444.1, read as the reverse complement.
TCGATATTAGGCTTCTGCGTATCGCCGACCTTGCGTATCGACTTCGCCGCGGCGGGGTAATCGCAAAACGTCGTCACGCCCACGAGAAGATCGCCGCCGCCGACCGCGAAGATGATCTCGGTCAGGTTCGGCGCCAGCGAAACAATGCTCTCGATCTTCTGCGGTACTGACACTTTTCGGCCGAGATCGTCGGTAAATTCACGCACCGGAACTTCGCGCGGCGGGGCCACGCTGCGATAGCATGCGCCGGAAAGCAATGCCGCAATGAGTATGATCGTAATGCCGTATGAAAATGGTCTTCTCTGGTCGAACATCAAAATTGCCCTGTCCTCCGCGTCAACATACCGGAAAACAGGGCAACAAAATCGTCTTGTCTGCCTGGATGTTTTGACGCGAAACATTCAACTCGGCAAGTTCGCGTAAAGGGCTTCTGACTAAGAAACGCGTCCTTGGACAGCCGTTTCATTACAGTGACGCGATCGTGCGGGATTCACACCCGACTTCTCCCACGCGCGGAACTTCAAAATTACAAAAAGAACAAGAGCCAGATTATGGCTATGCCGATACGGAAAGTCAATTCGAG
>JADYZI010000443.1 GCA_020853255.1 Acidobacteriota bacterium | reverse complement strand
GACGATTGACGATGGTCGAGATGGTCCCGGGCCGAAGCCCGGTGACGGCAGCGATCTGGGCCCGAGAGATGGGCTGGCGTTCGCGGATCAGGTGCAGGAGAACGGTTTGGTTGATATTGCGGATATGATTAATATCCACGATCTTCAGCCCGCCCGTGTCAGTTCGTTTCATCGTTATTACTAATACACCAGCCAAGGCGGATGCCGCAATACGAAATGCTGCTCAGATCGGTCCTTATTCTGCTATTTGATATAATTGACACTCACTTTTACTACAAGCGGGGGGAACGATTCTGATGGCAATTTTGGTAACCGGCGGTGCGGGCTACATTGGCAGCGTGGTTGTGGACGACCTGATAGACAGCGGCCGCGAGGTTATCGTTCTGGACGATCTGTCGCGCGGCCATCGGGGCGCCGTGAACGAAGGCGCAGTATTTTACGAGGGCAATATCGGTGACCGCGAACTGGTCCGGCGCATTTGCGGCGAGAACGCCATAGACACGGCGATGCATTTTTCCGCCTATACTTACGTCGGCGAATCCGTTGAAAAGCCTGGCCTCTATTATCAGAACAACACGGTCGCGACGTTGGATCTGCTTGAAGAGCTTATTGCCAACAATGTGAAGAGGTTCGTATTTTCTTCCACCGCCGCGACATACGGCGAGCCGCAGCAGATACCGATACCCGAAGACCACCCGCAGAACCCGGAAAACCCATACGGATGGTCAAAACTGTTCGTCGAACGGATACTGAAGGATTTCGACAGGGCCTACGGGCTGAAATTTGTCTCGCTGCGTTACTTCAACGCGTGCGGAGCGACGACGCGGCGTACTGAACGCCACGACCCGGAAACACATCTGATCCCGTTGGTCCTTGACGCCGCGGCCGGCCGGCGGCCGAATATTGCCGTGTTCGGCACCGATTACCCTACACCGGATGGAACAGCGATCCGCGATTACATCCACGTTTCGGACCTAAGCAAGGCGCATCTGTTGGCGGTGGACCACCTGAAAAATGGCGGATCGGAATGCATCAATCTCGGCAACGGCCAGGGTTTTTCAGTACTTGAAGTGATCGAGGCCGCAAGGCAGGTGACCGGCCGCGAAATACCTGTCGTAATGGAAGGCCGACGCGCAGGAGACCCGTCCCGCCTCGTTGGAGACTCGGCCAAAGCTCGCAAAGTGCTCGGCTGGGACCCGCAACTGACATCGCTCGAGCAGATAATCAGCTCAGCCTGGCATCTGAAAAGTCTAGAAGTCTGAGGCAACAAGGCAATTTTGCACACGGATCGAGCGGATCTTCATGGATCTATCCGTCTTGATCGGCCCGATTCGCCGAATCAGCGTTCAAATTGTCTCTATTGCGGCGTCGAGTGTCGACAAAAGTTTTCAGACATCCTCATTTTTTTGATACTTTGATCCGTCAAGTTCAATCTGCAAACGCAACGCTCAGTTTCGTAAGCAGCATCGACTTGTTAACATCAATATCATCGACACCATTGCGATTGATGTTTTTGTAGAGAATGTCGCGTTGTTGCGGGACGAAGCCGGCTTCGCGGATCTGGTAGCGGAGGTCGCGTTCGCTGGCTTGGTTGTCGGCGCCGGCGGCGGAGACCACGTTTTCTTCGATCATGATAGAACCCATGTCGTCGGCGCCGAATCTTAAGGCGGTTTGGCCGAGTTTTAGGCCTTGCGTGAGCCAGGAGGCCTGGATGTGCTGGATATTATCCAAAAACAGGCGCGAGACGGCGAGCATTTTCAGGTAGTCGATGCCGGTCGGTTCGATTGTGATCTTGCGGCCGAGGGCCGTGTTTTCGCGTTGAAATGTCCATGGGATGAAGGCGGTGAATTTCCCGCCGGAAACATCCGCAGCGTCATCGGGCACACTCCCTACTGGTCGTGTTTCTGCCAAAGCGAGCGATTCGTCCTGGACCTGGCGAATTCGTTCAAGGTGGCGGACGCGGTGTTCGATTCGGTCGCCGATGCCGAACATCATCGTCGCGGTCGAGATCAACCCGACCTTATGGACGGCACGCATTACGTCGAGCCATTCCTGCGTGCTGCATTTTGTCGAAACGCGCTTGCGAACCTCATCATCAAGGATCTCGCCGCCGCCGCCCGGCATTGAATTTAGGCCAGCGGCTTTCAAGCGCCTCAGGATCGTTTCATAATCGAGCCCGCTGATGAGGTGAATATTGTGTATCTCGGGCGGCGAGAAACAATGTAATTGAAACTTCGGATATTTCGCGTGAAGCGTGCTGAGCAGATCCTCGTACCACTCGATATTAAAATCCGGATGCAGGCCGCCTTGCATCAATACTCCCGTGCCGCCAAGTGCGATAGTCTCGTCAATACGCTTCTCGATCTCTTCGATCGAATGCACATAAGTATCAGGCTTGCCCGGCCGGCGGTAAAAGGCGCAAAAGGTGCAGACGACGTTGCAGACGTTCGTGTAATTTATGTTGCGATCTATGATGTAGGTGACAACGTCGCCCGGATTTTTTCGCTGCCGGATCTCATCGGCGGCGAGTCCGATGCGCACGAGATCATGCGATTCGAGCAAAGAAGTGCAGTCCTCGACCGTCAGGCGTTCGCCGTCCAGGGCTTTGTCCAAAATTGGCTGGATATTACTGTGCATTGCCCTATAATTCTATCAGAAAAATGCCGCGAGCCTGCAGTTTGCCCGTTGGGGCGTAGCGTCGGGCCGCGTCGTATAATTGCGATGCCGTTTTTCTTCGCGTCTCTTGGCGAACTTGGCGGGCTTTGCGTGAGTTAGAGCCTGATTTCACGCAAAGTCGCGAAGGCCGCAAAGAAGCGCCAAGAAAATCTTTTTGGGTAGCACCACGAAATTGGGACACGATATTGTGTCGCGATCCTGGCGTGCAGGTTTCTTACTTCGCTTCACTTGGCGTACTTGGCGGGCTTTGCGTGAGGTAATGCCTGATTTCACGCAAAGTCGCGAGGGCCGCAAAGAAACGCCAAGAAGATTTTTTTGGGTAACACCACGAAATTGGGACACGATATTGTGTCGCGATCCTGGCGTGCAGGTTTTTTTGCTTCGCGTCCCTTGGCGAGCTTGGCGGGCTTTGCGTGAGGTAAAGCCTGATTTCACGCAAAGACGCGAAGATCGCAAAGTAACAAACTGAAGTTTGTTGGACGTATGGAACCTGTTAAATTCAGATCGAAGCTTGAACTTACTGACAGCGATCCGCCGTGGCATATTTTGCGTGTGCCAAAAGCGAAGGTCGCGGCCTTTGAATTTAAGGGAAATCTTCGCCGCGTGATTTGCACACTGAACGGTATTGAGACTTTCAACTGCTCGCTCTTCCCAAGCCGCGGCGATTATTTCGTCACGGTTAGCAAGAAATTGCGCGTCAAGTTAAAGATAGACGTCGGCAGCGGCGTTGCGATAGAGCTGCAAAAGGACACGAGCAAATTCGGAATGCCGATGCCAAAGGAATTTGCCGAAGTGCTTAG
>JADYZI010000442.1 GCA_020853255.1 Acidobacteriota bacterium | reverse complement strand
TGACCGCCTGCTGGCCAAACGCGAGTGTCGGCAGAAGCAGGGCAAGAGTAAAGATAGATGCAAGAAAGTGTCGTTTCATTTTTTCTCCGAATTTTAGCCGCAAATTGCAGCGGGTGATCTACATTAAGTTACCGGAAGGGAACCGGTTACCGGCATGGCCGGAATTTATGCGTACAAGAGGATAATACGTACAGATCTCTAATTTGTTTCCTCACGCGAACCGATGATCGCGATCTTGTGCCGGTCGGCAAGGGCGACCATCTCTTCGCGCCCGAAAATGAGTGTCTTGCCGACGGTAACGGAAAGGCACGTAGCACCGGCGGCGGCCATTACGCCTACCGTCGGCGGGCCGACCACCGGAACATCAAAACGCATATCCTGATCTGGTTTTGCCACCTTTACGACTGTCAATTTGCCTTTTGCCAGATGGCCGGCACGCGTGATGGTCTCGTCGGTGCCCTCCATTGCCTCGATCGCCACGCAGGCTTTGGCACGGACGACGATCGTTTGGCCGAGGTCGAGCCGGGCTATCTCGCGTGCGATATGCAGGCCGTATTCAATATTTCCCGTTTCGATGTCGTTCGGCTTTCGCTTTGTCATTACGCCTTCAGGTGCGAGATGGTCCTGAATAAAGTAGGTGGAATCGATCAACTCGATGCCGTCCTTTTCCAGTTCGGCAGCGATACCGCCGATGAGCGAATCGGTATTTCGACGCGGCAGATTCCAGAGCATTTTCAGCATCCGCACGTCTGGAATTGAGCCGGAAAAGATCTGGACGTGCTTTACCTGCCCTGCCATCATCACTTTATCGACGCCATTGGCCTTGAAGTGCGAGATCATCTTGCCGAGTTGGCCGATGCCGACCCATTTAACATTGCCATCCGCCGCGGTTTCGATGCGCGGGTCGGTCTCTTCCTTTATCGCGACGACCGTCAGCGATGCGTCCCGCTTCTTCGCACCTTCGATCACTAAAAACGGAAAGTCGCCGTTTCCGGCGATGAGCCCATATTTCATAGTCGGCAAACCTGATCAACCATCCACTATAAACCATTGGGCGATCTTGTCGTATTTGGCAGCAAGATCAAGTTCGCGGTCAATGGCCGATCGTTTGTGCAGAAAAAAAGAGGATGTCTGAGAAGCTCTCATGAAGCATGTTCAGATCATCCTCTTTTTTATCGAAGGCCATTACTGTCCGGCCTTTGCTTTTGACTTTGCAAAATCTCCGGCTTTAATGATCGTTATGCCGTCGGGCGTCATATATTTACGCATCGCGGCGTTTATCTGCTCGACGGTGAGCCCGCGGATGGCGTTCTCGAGGTCGGCGTCCCACGCTATCGTCCGGTTCAGGAACAAGTAGTTATTGATACGGCCCGAAAGCTCGCGGTCCTGTGCCCGGGAAACCTGTCGGCTTTGCAGCCATCCGCTTTTGGCCGATGCAACTTCATCGGCCGTGAAGCCGTCGCGGATCATTTTTGCAAGCTCGTCCTTGAACGCAGCCTCAAGCTTATCGGCATTTTCAGGAGCATAGATCGCATTTGCCGTAAATCCCCCAAATTCATCCAAAGAGCTTGCGGAAAAATTGGAACCGACACCATAGCTCAGGCCGTCCTTTTGCCGTATGCGCGTAGCCAGCCTTGAATTCAAAAATCCGCCTCCGAGAATGTAGTTTCCAAGGATCATCGCGGGATAGTCCGGGTTGTCGTCGCGCATCTTTATATTCATTCGCGCAATAAAGAACGCGTTCGCTTTGTCCGGGGCCTCGATCGATCGGTTCACCGGCGCGATTGGACGAAACTCGTTCTTGATGCGGACAAATGGTGTCGGGCTTTTCCACGTTCCAAATAGTTCCTGCGTAAGCCCCGAGATCTCTTTGGGGTCAAAATCGCCTACCACCGTCATTTGGCCGGTCGAAGCACCGTAAAAATCGCGGTAAAACTTCTTTACATCGTCCAACGTTACCGCATTGATGTCGGCGATCGATTCCGCGATGCTCGATGCATAGAGCGGATGCCCTTTGGGGTAAATGTTGAAAATACGCGATAGTTCGTTGATCGCGAGCGACGTTGGTTCGCTTTTCTGCGCGTCCAGCCCGGTCAGCGTTTCTTGTTTCAAAACATCGAATTCGTTCTGCGGAAACGCGGGTTCACGCAAAATTTCCGCAACCAGCCGAAGTACCGCCGGAAGGTTCTGTCGTGTGGTCTCGATCGAAACACCGGTATTCGCCGTGGCACCGCCGATGTTGACCTGTGCCTTTAGGCGGTCGAATTCATCCTGGATCTGCTGGCGCGTGTGCTTTGTCGAACCTCGCATGAGCATTAGCCCCACGAATCCGCCGGCTGTGCTTCGGTTCATAAGCGACTTTTCATCGCCAAGCCTGAAATTGATGTTCGCGACCACCGAATCGCCGCGATTTTCTTTTGATAAAAATGCGACATCCAATCCGCCGATCTTTGAGCGTTTTACGCGGCTCTCGATATTCGCCGGCGAAGGATCGAATGCCTCGCCTTGCGCCACCATCGCGTCGCCTTTGTAATCCGTGACCATCGCCGTGATCTCGGCATCGCTAACGCCTTTTATTTCCGCGCGGTCCGGTTTTTCGGTCGGCACAAAAATACCAAGAGTGCGATTTTGCTGTTTCAGATATGCAGCCGCGACCCGCTGGACATCTGCGGGTGTGACCTTTCGGATCCTATCGCGATAGATAAAGAATAAGCGCCAATCGCCACGGGCGATCCACTCGCTCATTTCCAGCCCGACGCGATTCGGATCGTTCAGGCTAAGCTCTATATTCTTAAGTATCGCTGCCCTGGCACGGTCAGTCTCTTCCTTTGACGGGCCGTTCGCGGCGAACGATTCGATCGTTTCGATCAGCGCGTCGCGTGCAGGTGCCATCTGCATGTCCTTTTTCATTTCGGTCCCGAAAAAGAGAAAACCAGGTTCTTTTGTCGGGAAGACCAACGTGAAGACTGACGTTGCCTTTTTTGCCTCGACCAGCGAACTATAAAGCCTACCGCTCGGCGTGTCGGCCAGAACGCTGCTCATGATATCGATAGCGGCACCATCGGCGTGCGATGCGGCCGGAATATGATAGCCGGCGAAAACGAGCTGCGTATCGCCGACGCGTCGAACTGTTACCTGCCGCTCGCCGTCCTGCGTCGGTTCGACCGTGTAATTTGGCGGCAGTACACGCGAAGGCTTCGGGATCGGCCCAAAATATTTCTTGATAAGGTCAAGCGTTTTTGCCTCATCGAATTTGCCTGCGACCAGCAGGACGGCGTTATCCGGTTGATAATACCGGCGATAAAATGCCTGCAAACGGTCGATCGGCACATTCTCTACATCCGAACGGGCACCGATCGTGTCCTTGCCATAATTATGCCAATCGTATGCGATGGCCGTTGTCTTTTGAATAAGGACACTTGTCGGGTCGTTCTCGCCGGATTCCATCTCATTGCGGACCACTGAAAATTCAGATTCAAGATCTTTTTTTGCGATATATGAATTGACCATCCGGTCGGCTTCGAGGTCGAGGGCCCAATTGAGATTTTCGTCTGTCGCGCCAAAGGTCTCAAAATAATTTGTACGGTCGAACCACGTCGTTCCGTTTGGCCTCGCGCCGTGCGATGTAAGTTCGGCTGGAATGTTCGGATGTTTTGGCGTGCCTTTGAATACAAGATGTTCGAGCAAATGGGCCATGCCGGTCTCACCGTAATTTTCATGACGCGAGCCGACAAGATAGGTCACGTTGACCGTGATGGTCTGCTTGGTCTGGTCGGGAAACAGCAAGACCTTAAGGCCGTTGCTCAAGGTGTATTCGCTGATGCCTTCGACGGTCGCATTTGGCGACAAAGCGCCGCGCGCGGCAGGCTGTGCAAAACTCTGCTGCCCGACGAGGCAAAGGATAAACAAAAGGCCGGTGGCGAACCGTGCGGCCTGGCGAAGTCGAAATTCTCGCATATGGATCTCCTGAGATGTAGAACTGTTTTGGGTGGACCGGAGTCCGACTATCGGCAGCGATCGCCGTCAGCCGGCAAAGCTTCCGGTTGAAATCGCTTTGCTTATTGATCGCATATATTATTATTACGCTACAGGCATTTTGCAAAAGCCCGCATCAAGTAACGGTGACAGATGGCAAGAGGTGCAAACTGAAGTTTGTTAGGCCACGGCGACGATATCGCCCTTAGTTCGTGAGCGCCTCTGCAATGAAGGGTGTTTTGGAAAAAATACCGAAAACCCTATAATGCCGGCGGGCGTATATGCCTGGTACTTCAAAGTCCTTCAGACCCGACAGCAAATTTGTTCAATATGTTCAAAACTTCAATATTGTTCGTGGTTGTCTTTGTTCTTTCGTTGACCGTCGTTTCTGCACAGAACGCAAAGCGGTATATGACCGAGCCGTCGTTTTCGCCTGATCGAAAGGAGATCGCTTTTGTCTCCGGCGGTGATGTCTGGACGGTGCCGGCGGCGGGCGGAACGGCGAGTTTGCTTGTTTCGCATCCGGCAAATGAATCAAAGCCGCTTTATTCGCCGGACGGCCGGAAGCTCGCCTTTGGGTCGAACCGCACCGGCGGCGGCGATATTTACGTGCTCGACCTCGCGAGCGGTGATCTGAAGCGGATAACTTACGACGACGCTAACGAGCAGTTGGATAGCTGGTCGCGCGACGGCAATTGGCTTTATTTTTCGTCCACAAGCCGCGATATTGCGGGGATGAACGATGTTTACCGCGTTTCGTCGGCGGGCGGAACGCCGATGCAGGTCAGTTCTGATCGCTTTACAAATGAGTTCGGAGCGTCGCCGCTTGCGGACGGAAGTATTATCTTTGCCGCACGCGGCATCTCGTCGAACCAATGGTGGCGGCACGGCCGCAGCCATATCGACGAAACCGAATTATGGCAAAAGAACGGAGAAGCCTATACCGAACTGACGGATCGCGGGGCAAAGCAGCTTTGGCCCATGGCGACAGCGGACGGCTCGCACCTTTACTACGTTTCAGACCGCGGCGGCCAGCAAAATTTGTGGTCGCAGAACCGCGGATCGCAGGCAAAAGCCATCACGAGCTTTACCGACGGCCGCGTGCTTTGGCCGAGCCTCTCTTACGACGGTGAAGAGATCGTCTTTGAACGAAATTTCGGCATCTGGAAAACAAAAACGTCAGGCGGAAAGCCGCAGGAAGTGCCGGTCACTCTTCGCGGCGCCGCATCGAGCCCGATCGCGGAGCGGATCAACCTCTCAACACAGATACGCGAATTTGTCCTTTCGCCGGACGGTAAAAAGGTTGCGGTTATCGCACGGGGCGAGGTATTTGCGGGGTCGGCGAAAGAGGGCGGCGACGCCGCACAGGTAACAGACACGCCGGCGGCCGAATCGCATGTCACGTGGTCGCCGGACAGCAAGCGGATCGTTTACGCATCGGAACGCGACGGTTCGATGGACCTATTCCAATATGAATTTGCGACCGAGACCGAATCGCGGATCACCGGAACGCCCGATGCGGACGCGGCCCCTTCGTTTTCGCCGGACGGAAAATCGCTGGCGTTTATTCGAAATTCACGGGCCGTTTTTATTTACGACATCGATTCAAAACGCGAACGCGAGGTAAGCAAGATCTTTGCCGATCCGTCGCCGCTGCTCGGCCGCGAGGCTCTACAATGGTCGCCGGATAATAAATGGATAGCGTTTTTAACGAACGCGCCGGAGAATCGTTCGTATGTGAATGTGAATGTCGTCCCGGCCGCCGGCGGCCCCGCAAGGCCGATCAGCTTTTTGTCGAATTCGAACAGCAGTTCGCTCGCATGGAGTCCGGACGGATCGTACATTCTTTTCGATTCAAGCCAGCGGACCGAAGAAGGCATCATTGCCAGGATCGATCTGAAACTGAGAACGCCGCGATTCCGCGAAGACCAGTTTCGCGATCTTTTCCGGCAGGAGAATCCGCAGGACCGGCGGCCGCCTCTGCCGGCTTCGACGCCGACGCCCGCACCATCGCCAACTGCCTCGCCGGAGAAAAAGGATGCGGCGAAAAATATCGAGATCGTATTCGAGGATATTAAGCGACGGGCGAGCTTTATAAACACGGGTGTGGACAACGGCAATGTAGCGATCAGCCCTGACGGAAAAACGCTGCTGATCTCGGCGTCCGCCGAGGGCCAGATGAACCTTTATACACGCTCGCTCGAAGAGCTGGCGACCGATAACTCGTCGAAACAGATAACTTCGACGCCCGGATTTAAATCGCAGGCGCAGTTTTCGCCGGACAGCAAAGAGGTCTTTTATATCGAGAACGGCCGGATAAACATCGTCGGCCTTGAACGCCGCGATGTTCGGCCGCTGAGCCTGAACATAAATATCAATGTCGATTTTGCTCGGGAAAAGATGGAGGTATTTAAACAGGGCTGGCGGTTCCTGCGTGATAATTTTTACGACGACAAATATCACGGCGCCGATTGGAACGCCGTCCGAGCGACCTATGAACCGCTGATCTCATCGGCCAAAACGATCGACGAAGTGCGAAGGTTGATGAACATGATGGTCGGCGAGCTGAACGCGTCGCATCTGGGAGTTGGCGGCCAGTCAGGTTCGCAGCCTGCGCCTATTGGTAAACTCGGCCTTCGTTTTGACCGCAATGAATTTGAGACGAACGGACGGCTGAAAATAACTGAGATCATTGCACTTAGCCCGGCGGCGGTCGCGGGCGGCATTCGCGTTGGCGATCATCTTCTAAGCGTTGACGGCACTGCGATCAACGGCCGGACGAATCTGGATGAGTTGCTTGAAAACAAGGTCGGCCGGCGCGTCGTGCTAGGCATTTCAAGCTCGCCGGACGGCACCGGCAAACACGATGTCGTGCTCAAACCGGTTTCGACCGGGGCCGAAAAGAACCTGCTTTATCGCCAATGGGTCGAAGACAACCGGGCATACATTGCACGGATAAGCGGCGGACGGATCGGGTATGTTCACATCCCGGATATGTCCGCGAATTCGCTGACGCAGCTTTATGCCGACCTCGACGTCGATAACCAGGCGAAGGAAGGCGTCGTCGTTGACATACGCAACAACAACGGCGGTTTTGTAAACGTCTATGTCATCGACGTTCTGGCCCGGAAAGGTTATCTGACAATGAAACAGCGCGGATTTTGGGATGTGCCCGCCAGGTCAAACCTAGGCCAGCGTGCGCTTGAACGGCCGACGGTGCTGGTCACAAATCAGCATTCGCTCTCAGACGCCGAAGACATGACGGAAGGATATCGGACGCTAAAGCTCGGCAAAGTGGTCGGCGAGCCGACGGCCGGTTGGATCATTTTTACATGGAATACACAGTTGTTCGATGGAACGACGCTTCGGCTTCCGATGCAGAAGATCACGGGCAGCGATGGCAAGAACATGGAACTGAATCCGCGTCAGGTCGATGTGCCGGTTACGCGGCCGATCGGCGAAACCTTGACCGGCAAAGATTCGCAGCTTGATCGAGCAGTTCGCGAATTGACGGCGAGTCCAAGACAGCAATAACGATCTCTAAACATCGGCGGCGAAAAGCTTTAAGGTTTCGCCGCCCATTGCTATTTCTCTCTCAAAGACAAAGCCGATCTTGGTTAAAAGCCGGGCTGAACTTTCGTTGTCGAGTGTTGTGATGGCGAGCACACGAGAATGCTTTAGCGTTTCCCGTCCATATCGCATCACGGCCTCGGCCGCTTCGAATGCGTAGCCTTGCCTTTCGCATTGCGGCAGAAGAGCAAAACCGATGTCTGGATCGGGCAATTCGCTGCGGCTTACAAAACCGCAAATGCCTACGGCCTCGGCGTCCGCCGCCCGTTCCATTAACCACAGGCCGAACCCATTTTCAATGTAGCTTTTTGTAAAACGCCCTTCGATGTATTTTGCCGCGTCCTCGATGGTTCGCACACCCCGGTCGCCGATGAACGCTTTGAACTTCGGCGTGTTCAAAAGCTCAAGGATAAACTCGGCATCCGCCGGCGTGACCTCGCGCAAGTGAAGGCGTTCGGTTGAAAGAATGTTCATCGAGTGGTGTGTATCTCTGAATTTTAGCTGACCGAAAAAGCTCGAATTCAAATGCGGAAGCCCGCATGAAGTAAGGGCGAATTCGCAATGTTGAATAAATCGCCCTTACTCCGTGCGGGCTTCCGCAAAACTCTGCAGTTCCCAAGTTACGCTACTCGTTGAAGGGTTCCAGGTCGCCAGGCTTTCGGAGCATTTTATTGACCTCGTCCAGATGCATCTCTTCCTGCAGGATCATCTCGCGTGCATACTCTTCGAGCGAGACGGAATGGCCCTCGACCTTTGAAAGCAGGTCGTAATAAGCCTTCAGGGTCGAACTTTCGTGCTCGAGGCTTTCGCGCAGGATGTCGCCAATGTCGTGCTTCTCTGTCTCAAGCAGCGGCCCGATCTTCAAACTCGGATGCCCGCCCAGCATCGTCACAAACTCGCCCGCCTTATATGCATGTGCCAGGCTCTCATCCGCATTTCCCTTCAGCCACGACACAATTGGAATTCGATTGTATCCATAAACCATCAAGCTGTAATGCGTATAACGCACCACGCCGGCAAGTTCCAGTTCCATGATCCGGTTGAGGATCTCGATCGCGTTTTTGTTTTCAGTTTCGTTCATTCATTAACCCCCAGATCGTGTTGCTCAGGGCCCAAATAGGAGCCACGCAAATGCATGACCCGAACAAGTTTCCCTTCGATCTCGAAAAGTACTCTGTAACGACCAATTATCATATGACGGATCTCGCCGCCAAACTCCTCACTTTCCGGAGCAATTGAATGTCCAAGCGGGAAAGTGGAAAGCGACCATAATTATCTGCAGCTTGATCTTACGATACCATTGCCTTACCGCAGCGTCGCCCCATTCTCTACGGCCCCGTTTATACGACCTATCGAAGTCCCGTTTCGCCCGCTCCGTGATAATGACCCGATATCGTTTCTTTATTCGGCCGGAATGCCGTGACGTTCTTCAAACTGATGAAAAAACTCTTCCACGCCAGCCTCTCAGATCGCGGTTGTGACACGAGTAAAAATAGAATCCCGTTGCAAACATTACGAGGGAAATTGTAGCCAGAGACAACTTTTTCATGGCACAATCGACATTTTATGTCAGAACGGTGCGGTTAGTTCAATCGCTCACTTATCCGTTTCGGATCCCGGCGTTGATCGATGACGGCCTCAACGAATACATCAATGCCTTCGACAAAATAGTAAATAGAAAAAGGGAATCGATCCGAGATCATCAGATAGTAAGGCGGGTCATACATCGGATGAATGCCAGCATTTTTCGTCAGCGTATCGATCTCGGAAAAGATCGTGTCGAGGAAATAGTGTCCGAGGCCGTTTTCCTTTGATTCGTAAAACCAAAATCCTCGGCAAGATCATCTTTCGCGTCATCAAGAATTATCACGTTCATGAAACGCGGTTTCGAATTTCCTTTTTCGCAGTTTCCCAGTCTGTATAGCCGATCTCGCCGCGCTCAAACGCACGTCGTCGGCTTGCCAAGATCTCGCGGTGCCTTTCGGGAACAGGAATTTCACTTTCGTTTTTCCGCAAATCTGCCCAGACGGTGTCGATAACCTCAAGCTTTTCGGCAACCGTCATAATCTCCAAAGGTAATACAACATTAGCATTCATGTAGAGAGTGTAGCGCAATTCTATATAAATGTAGCATCTATTCTGCCTGCTCTCTCGCGTGATAGGAGCTGCGTGTGAGCGGGGAAGATTCGACGTGTTTGAAGCCCATTGCTTCGCCGATCTTTTTCCATTCGGTGAATTCTTCGGGTGTGACGTATCGTTCGACGGGGAGGCGTTTTTCGTAGGGTTGGAGGTATTGGCCGATGGTCATGATGTCGCATGAGACCGAGCGGAGATCGCGCATTAGATCGACTACCTCTTCGAAGGTTTCGCCTAATCCGGCCATGATTCCGCTTTTGGTTTTCATCGCGGGTTGAACGGTGTCGCGCCAATGGGCCGAGCGTTCGAGCAGTTCGAGCGTTTGCTCATATTTTGCATCCGGGCGGACGCGGCGATAGAGTCGGGCGATGGTTTCGGTGTTGTGGTTTAGCACGTCCGGGCGGGCTTTCAGCACATTATTCAAAGCTGCTTCGTCGCCGTTGAAATCAGGTATCAGCACCTCGACCTTGCATTCCGGGTTCATTTCGCGGACGCGCGTTATGGTCTCGGCCCAGTGCATCGAACCGCCGTCTGCAAGGTCGTCGCGGTTGACGGATGTGATGACGGCGTGTTTGAGATCCAGATGCTTGACTGCCTCTGCGACGTGCGTCGGCTCAAGCGGGTCGAGGTCCATCGGCTTGCCTTTGTTGACCGCGCAAAAACCGCAATGCCGCGTGCATGTATCGCCGCCGAGCATAAAAGTCGCGGTCTTGTCCGTCCAGCATTCAAAGATATTCGGGCATTTCGCTTCCTGGCAAACCGTGTGCAGATTCAGTCCGTCTATCAGGTTCAGCACCTTATTCTGGTTCGCCGGGTCGCCGAGCTTTATCTTCAGCCAATCAGGCTTTTTCAGACGTTCGCGCTGTTTGCGATTAAGGAATTTTTGTACAAGTACCTTTTCTTCAACCATGACCATTGTAAGATCAGTTTAGCACTGCATCCGTCAGAACCGGGAGCGGTAGCGACGGGGGGTCTTAGGCTCAAACCCGTCGCTATCGCTGCAGCCTTCTACAAAGTTGTTGACAAGCCGCGCCATTCTGTTCTATTTTGACAATATAGATATTTTTGTAATGATTCAAATATGAGATCTACCCGGCCAATTCACTGC
>JADYZI010000441.1 GCA_020853255.1 Acidobacteriota bacterium | reverse complement strand
TAGAAACGGCCAGCATAGCCTCGAAAGATGAATTGAACGTCGCCGACCGGCCCGACAAGGCGGCCGTCTCCTTGTTCGCCATCGCATTTGCCTCGACGCTGGAAGAATTGATCGGCGCGAACACCTTATCGGCGCGAAGCGAGATGTTAACAAGATCTTTCGATATCTCCGCCGATTTTCCGGTCACACGGACAAGCCGGCTGAGCGCGTCAAACGCGAGGTCGTCCTGGCCGGTGGCGGCGAGAGCCTTGATATATAATTCCAGAGGCTGGACCAAACTTGGGCTTTTCGGCCCGAAAACGCGTTCCACGTCAGCGATTGACCTCTCCAGCAATCTAACAGCGTTCTCAAGATCGCCGGTCGCAAGCGCAAATTCTGCAAAATTAAAGGTTGCAAGCAGGACCGCATTACTGTTCGCGCCTGCCTCGCCCGCGATCTTCACGGCCTGGCCGTATAGGTTCTCCGCTTCCCCGGTCCGTTTTTGGTAACGGGCCCGCGAACGCATTTCGAATTTGTCCCGGCCGGTCTTGTCAAAGGCTATCACCAACTCCGGATCGTTCGGCTGATTGTGATAGAGCAGCCATGCGAGACTTCGGCGAATCGCGGCCCTTTGCTCGGCACGGCCTGCCGCATCGCGGTCGGCGAGTTCGATGGCTTCCCTTAGATTGGCCTCCGCAGTATCGGCACCGCCGTTCAGCTTGGCGAGTGAGTCTTTCACCGCCTTTGGTTCGATCGTTCCGGCATTGAACTCGGCAATGAGGCGCTTAAAGCGCGCTATCTTTAGCTCTGCCAAATTCTCGAGCGCACTGACAAGGTTCTTCGATGTCGCCGCCTTGCGTTCAAGTTCGACAATTTCTTCAGCGATCGGTATAGCCTCATCATACTTACCGCTCTGATACAATTCCGCGACCGAACGGCTCAGCTGCTGCGACCGTGTCGGCTCCTGCCCGATCACGATCGAAGACACTAGAACGATCAGGCTGAATGTAAAAAAGAATTTCATTCGGGCAATGACGGACCTTCGGTTACGAGTTCATGGATCGACTTCAACTTTCCCAGCAATTTCTCCAGGCGTTCCAGCGGCAGTTGGTTCGGCCCGTCGCTCGGGGCGTTGGCCGGGTCATTGTGGACTTCCATAAAGACCGCATCTACGCCGCATGCCACGCCCGCTCTGGCAAGATGTTCGATGTATTCTGATTGGCCGCCCGTTGCTTTCCCTAATCCGCCGGGAAGCTGCAGGCTGTGTGTCACGTCAAAAACGACCGGGACATCGAACCCGCGCATTATCGGAAAACTCCGCATATCGACAACAAGCTGATTATACCCGAAACTCGCCCCGCGTTCGGTCAACAGGATCTTTTCGCACCCCGCGCTCGATAATTTATCAACAATGTTCTTTGCATCCCACGGCGCCAGGAACTGCCCCTTTTTTACATTGACGGCCTTGCCCGTTCGGGCCGCCGCGACCAGCAGATCGGTCTGCCGGCAAAGGAACGCCGGGATCTGCAATATGTCCGCTACGTCCGCAGCCTTCTCGGCCTGCCACGGCTCGTGAATGTCCGTCACCACCGGTACGCCGACCTCTTCTTTTACCTGCGCAAGTATTTCAAGCCCACGCTCCATTCCATCGCCGCGAAAGCTGTCGATCGAGCTGCGGTTGGCCTTGTCAAAGGACGATTTATACACAAAGCCGACGCCGGCCCTTTCGCAGATCGCCTTGATCTCGCGCGCCATGAAACTCGCATGGTCATAAGACTCCACAACGCAGGGCCCAAGAAGAAACGAAAGCTCTCTGCGGCCAAAACTCACATTATCGATCTGAAATGCTCTCACACTCAATACCTTCAGCTTATTTGCCTGATTGCTATAGTAATCGCTAACCTCGCACCGCGTAAAATCGGCCGAATGAAACTGGCCTGTCGGGCAAAAACTTTTCTTTCGTACTGTTCGATTATTTTGGGCGGCCTTGGTCGTGGCGAAGCCGGCGCCGGAACATGAAACGCAGCAAGACAAAAACTCGGAACTCACAGAATAAGGCAGATGTTCCGGCGGCGGCCATTCTCAACCGCCTTGATGGCAGACAGTGCAATTTTTCTTTTTGTATTGCCGAATTTGATGATATTATCAACAGCAATTATGAGTGACGAGACGCATGAACACTGTCTCCCGGGCGTTGGGCGGCTTTCCTATTTTCTGGTCCGCGTTGTGATGCTCCTTGTCACCGTATTTTCGGTCATCTACTTCGGGCCGGAAAGCGGCATCTTCAGGTTCGTTTCACTCGGGACAATGATCGGCGCCGTTGTGCTGGACGTGATGCGGTTAAGGAATATCGGCCTCAGCCAATGGTGGGTGTTCGTGCGGTACTTGCCGTTTGGAAATCTGCTCCTTTCGATCGGGCTACAGAGCGCTCAGGCTGGCTGGGCCGAAGATAAGCGCCTGGACCGCGCCGGCTGGGCGATCCTGGGTGTCCATGCCGCCTTGATCGTATTTATTCTATTTATCGTGTTCCGCGGGCCCGGACAGATGCTGGACCTGGTTATGAGTTCTGCGTGGTGACCGGTGTTTTCGGCGGCCGCCGGTTCACGAACCCGATCCTCTCTTTTTCGATTTCAGCCTTGCAATCTGAGGCGGAATCGACGTAATCTAGAATCCCGTGGAGCCACACGGGGAAATCCCTGAACAAAACGTAATAGCGGTCATACCGGCGCGGTTCGCTTCGACGCGTCTGCCCGGGAAATTGCTGCTTGATATCTGCGGTAAACCGCTGATACTGCATACTTTAGAGCAGGCATCCAAAGCAAGATCAATTTCGCGTGTCGTTGTAGCGACAGATGATGTGCGAATTCTCCATACGGTTCTCTCCGCTGGCGGCGAAGCTGTGATGACCTCCGTCGAGCATCCTTCCGGCAGCGACCGCGTTGCTGAAGTGGCTGAACGATTGCCGCCCGGGTCGGTCATTGTAAATGTGCAGGGTGATGAGCCGCTTATCTCTCCCGAAACGATCGACCGGGCCGTTTATGCCTTGACTCATGATCGATCCGTTGACATAGCAACGACCTTTGAGCCGATCGAAAGCATCGAAGAATTGCTGGACGGCAACGTGGTCAAGGTCGTAATGAATGATGCCGGTCATGCACTCTATTTTTCGCGATCGCCACTGCCTTTCCCGCGCGATGCATCGCTCCGTTACGGCGGGGACCTGAATGCGGCGATCAGGAATGATCCTGGGTTGCTGGAGATCTACAGGAAGCACACAGGACTGTACGCTTACCGCCGCGAATTTCTGTTGGAGTTCACGCAAATGCCGCAGACAAGGCTTGAGCAAATTGAAATGTTAGAACAGCTTCGGGCGCTGGAAAACGGAGCCAGGATCAAGGTGGTCAAAGCCGCCGGCGGTTCGATCGGTGTTGACACGCAGGACGACCTGGAAAAAGTGCGTGCTATCGTCAGTGCGGGACCTTCGGTATCAATTGACGATTTTACCTGTCTCAGGCCGGGCTATGAGGGATTGGATTGAGTAGTGAGGTTTCATGAGTGATTGGATCGGGCTCGCATTTTTGGTGTTGTTGATCGTGGGAGCGATCATCGGCTTTCGGGCGCTGGCATATCAGCGTCCGCGGACGGCTGAAGAATTCGAGCGAAACGCTGCCGAGAATACGACAATGCTTGGAGCTTCGATGAACGCACTGAATGAAATGATGAACCCTGAGGCCGCCAAGGCGAAGGAAGTTCAGATGCAGATGAAGGACGGACGATACGGGAAGAAGAAACGGGAAGGAAAGGCAGAAGGTGATGATCTGGCGGACTGAAGTCCGCGTTCCATTTATATGACCAAATATATTTTCGTAACGGGCGGTGTTGTTTCGAGCCTGGGTAAAGGCCTCGCGGCAAGCTCGATCGGGTGTTTGCTCGAGGCCCGCGGGATGAAGGTGCAGATGATGAAGCTCGACCCGTACATCAATGTCGATCCCGGCACGATGTCGCCCTTCCAGCACGGCGAGGTCTTTGTCACGGACGACGGAGCCGAAACTGACCTTGATCTCGGCCATTATGAACGGTTCACTAACGCTAAGCTTTCGCAAGCCAACAACTGGACGAGCGGCCGCATTTATCTCTCCGTCATCGAAAAAGAGCGCCGCGGCGATTATCTCGGCAAGACCATCCAGGTCATCCCGCACATCACGGACGAGATAAAAGCCGCGGTCAGGGCAGTGGCTAAAGAACACGAACCGGATGTACTGATCGTCGAGATCGGCGGGACGGTCGGCGATATAGAATCGCTGCCGTTTCTTGAAGCGATCCGCCAGATCGGCAATGAAGAAGGCCGGCGGAACGCGATCTTTGTTCACGTCACGCTCGTTCCCTACATAGCCGCCGCAGGCGAGTTGAAAACCAAACCGACCCAACATTCGGTAAAAGAGCTGCGAGAGATCGGTATTGCACCGGACATCTTGCTGTGCCGTTCAGAGCGAACACTCTCGATGGACCTGCGGCGAAAGATCGCCCTCTTCTGCAATGTCCAGGAAAATGCCGTGATTTCCGCGCTCGATGTGCCGACGATATACGAAGTGCCGCTCGCATTTCACGAGCAGGGACTTGATGAACTGATCGTCAACGACCTTGAATTAAATGAACAGTTCCCGCATCTTGACCTAAAAAAATGGCGCGATCTTGTGGCCACGATCAAGGACCCGACGGGCGGTTCCGTCAAGGTCGCCATTGTCG
>JADYZI010000440.1 GCA_020853255.1 Acidobacteriota bacterium | reverse complement strand
GGATTTTGATCTTCAGCCGGAAACAAAACGGCTAAGCATACGGCTCAGAGGAGATGAAAGAGAGATACTGTTGGTCCGATAGTGCGATGGCAGGCCCGAATCGACCTGATCATGCTTGCCGGGCACGTGCGGTCGAATTTCTGATGATAAGCGTCGGTTCGACATTGAGGACCGACTCTGAATTGCCGTTTCGTTCGCCGGATAGCTCTTCAAGCACGGTCTTTGCCGCAAGCCGTCCCATTTCGAAAAGCGGCTGCCGGATCGTGGTCAAAGCGGGATTGTGGAACGCCGCACCGTAAATATCGTCAAAACCGACGACCGACACATCTTCAGGCACACGCCTGCCAACTTCCTCGAGCGCCCTGATCGCACCGATGGCGGAAACATCGTTAAAGGCAAAAAGTGCCGTAAATGGCTCATTTGCGGCTATCAGTTTCCGAGTTGCCGCGTAGCCGATCTCGGGCGAGGGAAGATCGCCCTCGAGCTGTTGTATCAATCTAGGATCAATGGGAATGCCGCGTAAGTAGGCCGCCCTGGTTATCGTCTCAAAACGCTCTTCGGTATCGGAGCTGAACTCCTGCCCCTTCAACAGTGCGACGTTTCTATGCCCCAGATCGAACAAATGGCCTATGCCCAGTTCCGCCGCGTGCCGGTGATTAAGCACAACATTGGTCACACCGGCGATCTCTTCGTGTCCAGATACGTTGACAACGGGCAGGCTCGGCTCAAACCTTATAGGCGTATCGACTGCGATAATGCCCTCGACCTGACGTTCGACCAATACTTCGGGGAGTTTTCCGAGCAGATCTTCACGGTGCAGGTGGCTGGCGGTCAAATAAAAGAATCCCTCGCTTGTAAGGGCCGACTCTACGCCGTTCAGCACCATGGCTGAATATCCGTCGCTCAATTCCGGGACCAGGACGCCAAGTGTATGCGTCCGCTGTGCCCTAAGTGAGCGGGCAAGGTAGTTCGGGCGGTAGTTTAACTCCTTTGCCGCCAGGAAGATTCGGTTTTTCGTCTCCTCAGGGATCGAATCCGCCGACGGGCGCTTGTTCAGAACGAGCGAAAGCGTCGTTGTCGAAAGGCCGAGATGTGCAGCGAGCTGTTTCAGGCTCACTGAATCGCGTCCGGCAACTCTTTTTCTTGGTTCGATCTTACCTGACATCTAATCCCAGAGTGAAAACGGGGCTCAAGCGGTCCTTGGGTACAACCGGCCTCTTTAGTCTCAGCACCTTACCACCGATCTAAGGGCATTGCCAGCATCGGGCCGCCGCCGAAGGTGCCCGGCATCGTCCGTTTGCCCTTTGCTTTGCTTCATGATCGAATATTCTTCCCGGCCGCCAAGCATAAGAATACGCCCATTTATCCTTGACAGCCAGCGGGAAATGATGTTATCAATTTGGAACTAAAACGATTTACTCAATCGATTTAATTAAATCTGAATCAGTATATTCCGGCTCGGACGCGTGGTGCAAATTCAACCGGCGTTGAGCCGTGACACCGATGGTGTCTTTGGTCTAGTTAGAACTTCTTGGAGGAACCTATGCGGCAAGCAACTTTCTCGTGGATCAGGCTGACTCTCTCTTTTGTATTTGTGGCGCTTCTATCGACGGCCACCATGGCCCAGTTTCGGGCCGGTGTTCAAGGGGTCGTCTCAGACGGCGCGGGCGGCGTAGTGCCCGGAGCAACGGTCACCTTGACCAATAAAGACACCAATCAATCACAGACGACGCAATCGAGCAGCGACGGATTTTATCGCTTTGCGTCGCTTGCGCCGGGCCGATATACGATCTCGGTCGAAAAGGACGGCTTTAAGAAAGGCGTCGTCGAAGACGTAAAGGTCGATGCCGAGGCGATAAAAGGGCAGGATATTGCCCTTGCCGCGGGCGTGATAAGCGAGACGGTCACGGTGGAAGCAGATTCCGCTCCGCTCCAGACCGAAGACGCAAGCATCCGCAAAACGATCACGACCCAGGAAGTCCAGCAATTGCCGCAGATAGGGCGTGACCCATATGAATTGATCCGCTTGACGCCCGGCATCGTTGGCCTCGGTGCTCGGGGCAGCGGCGGCGGGTCCGTTGGGCTTCCGAACACATCGGGCCCGGGCGGTTCTAACAACTCGATCTTTCAGACCGAAAACGGCGTCCCGATCTCTGCTAACGGGCAGCGCGGCAGCTCGAACAACTTCCAGATCGACGGAGTCAGTGTAAACAGCCAAAACTGGGGCGGTTCGGCGATCATTACTCCGTCGCAGGAGATCGTCAAGGAAATACAGGTCCTTACCTCCACCTATTCCGCTGAGGACGGCCGCAACAGCGGTGCACAGATCAAGACGATCACGCAGAACGGCACCAATGATTGGCACGGAAGCTTGTTCTTTAAACATACCGATCCCGCGATGAACGCCTTCAACAATATGCCGATCTCGATAAGAGGCGTCGGAGTCGAGGGGCCAAGGCGGGTTGAGCGAAAGTATCAAAGCTACGGCGGAAGCATCGGCGGACCGTTGCCGTTCTTTAATTTCGGCGATGGCGGCGGCCCGGCATTTCGGTCGGGCAAGGACAGGAGTTGGTTCTTTTTTGCCTATGAAGGGCTTCGAGAGAACACCAATGTACCCTATTATTCCTGGATCGAGACGGACGATTACAGGAACGCGATACTTAGCCAGCGAGCGGGCAGCGTAACGGCGGCCATTGTAGGTGCTCCGGGCGGCGATCCGCGCACCCTGCAGATAGTCGCCCCGCGGCGAAACATCCAAAATCGTTGGGCGTGCGGCCCGAACGATGCGGTCCTGCTCAACAATTTCACCGCAAACCAGGTCGGTGACGGCATCGATTTTGGATCGTTGACGGGCACATACGGGACATATGCCGCAAATAACACCGCTGGCGGCGGTCTGGACGGCGTTGCGGACCTACAGTGCGCGTTGCTTCCGAACGAAAGGAGCAATCGCGGGAACCAATACTTTGGCCGCATCGATTTTCAGGTCACAGAGCAGGCAAAGCTTGCGTTTACGGCTACTATAACGCCGGCTAGATCAGGCGGAATGGACAGTTCTGCACAAAGCCGTCCGCAGGCCGACTTTTTCTCAGACCGGCTAAATTTTGCCACAGCCGCGATATGGAATCACACGTTCAGTTCCACGCTGCTTAACGAAGCCCGATTCAGTTACAGCGGATGGAATTTTAATGAGGTCGATTCAAATCCGAATCAGAATTTCGGTATTCCCCGCATTGAGGTCGAGCAGATCTGGGGCGGACGCCTTCGCTGGGGCGTTCCTCAGCCGGGTTCGTTCAAAGACACGCAGTACAACTTCCGCGATACGTTCATTACCATCATGGGCAACCATGTGCTCAAGTTCGGCGGCGAATATTCGCGTGATGTTAACGCAGGCGGCAGAATAAACCTTGCACGGCCGCTGTTCTCATTCGTACGTCCGTGGAATTTCGCCAATGGAACACCGGTGTTTGAATCGGTGGGATCAAACACGTCGGGCAAACCGACGGCCGATGACACGATCTACCATTCGACCGGCGCCGCCCTTTTTGTTCAGGACGACTGGAAGTTCCGTCCGAACCTGACACTGAATTTTGGCCTTCGCTGGGAATTTCTCGGCCCAATCACGCCGGACAGGAATGTTATCAGCAACCTGATACTTGGCCCGAGCAACGGCCTTGACGGTGCGTTTATCGATGTCGAGAAAACACTTACGGACCCGGACTGGAACAATTTTGGCCCGCAGTTCGGCTTTGCGTGGTCGCCTGAATCATTTGACAACAAACTCGTCATCCGCGGCGGTACAGGATTGGCATACGACCGGCTTGCCAATGCTCTTTTGAACAATGCACGTCGGAATCCAGGGGCGCCGTCGCAGCTCTTTAATATTTGCTGCCCCGGAGCAAACAACTCGCCGCAGTTTCTGCAGATGAACTATGCTCTCAGCTCCGATGGGTCGATCTACGGCTTCCCAACGCACTCAGGCCTGGTCGCGGGCGGCGGAATAGAGATCTACGGCTCACCGCGAGATATGCCCAATGCATCTGTATGGCGTTATTCGCTCGACGCGCAATACGAACTCCCGTGGCGAACAGTTGCGTCGATCGGCTATTCGGGCAATCGCGGAAGAAATTTTGTTCGGATTGAACCGATCCACATTACACGGCCGGGCGAGCCTGCGGGCATTAACAATTTCGGGGCTGTATATTTTGCGGTGCCCGATGTTAAGTCAGATTACAATGCTCTGATCACGAGCCTCAGAACGCGGTTTTATAAGGGGTTAAGCCTGAGCGCGAATTACACGTTCGGGAAGAGCCTTGACACCGTGTCGTGGGAAGCACCGTGCGCCTGCACGAACCAGACCTATCCGG
>JADYZI010000439.1 GCA_020853255.1 Acidobacteriota bacterium | reverse complement strand
TAGCCAACTTAGACTCCCGGAGGCGGCTTAGCCGCCGACAATGGCTTCGCATAGCCACGTCGTTTACGGCGTGGTATCAGGATGAAATACGCTGCCTCGGAGGCGGCTTGCCGCCGACAAGATCCTGTCGCTCCTAACGGAGCTCCATTGATCTATTTTGCGACGGGTTCCCAGGGTAAGGCCGATGCGGCCTTACCCTGGGCTACATTCATCTGTCCCCTACGGGGACTTAAGGTCGGCGGAGCTTCGCCACCATCCCCACGCTCATTCGTCGTCACTTCGGCTCCGCGACCCAGATCGTTTGTCCGCCTTCGAGGATGGCCGCTCTGGTTCCGTTGATCCTGATCTTCCAAATATTTCCCTTGATCCGATCTTGATCTACCATCTTCCAAGTCTTACCAAGGTCTTCGGTCATCGCCAGGAAACCGTCGCCTCCCCCAACCAGGCCAAAGCCGCTTCCCGTGTCGGAGAAAGCAATCGTCAAAAGCTTCTTCGATGACTGAGCGTGGTCTATTAAAGTATCAACCCACGAAACGAAGTCAGTGCTCGATCGAAGTCGGCCGTCTTCTTGCGTGATCCAGAATTTGCCGCTGGGATCAGACGCCAGATCAGTGACGTATTCGTGTAAATCGCCCCGCTTCCAATTCTTGCCAAGATCATCGGTGAAGAGAATCACACCATCTGCTAAAATGGCCGTGCGACCGCTCGATGACGCGATCGACTGGATATCATTAAGGCCTTCCACTTTTTTGCAGACCTGCCACGTGTCACCGCCGTTAGTGGTGCAAAGCACAACCACCGCAAAATACGACGTGCCAAGACCTTTTTCGATAACACGGCTCGCAGATGCTCCGAGAAACCCGATGTCCTTATCGATGAAGTGGATCGCCTGAATACTCGTAAGATCAAACCGCTTCAGAAGATCAACTTGGAGCCGCCAACTCTTTCCGCCATCTGTCGTGTGGATGACCGTAGAGCTGTCGAATGCCCAGCCATTCTCTGAGTCAGTAAAATCAAAACCACCGTCGGCGCCAAGCCCATCCGAGTCGTTCTCTCGATCTGACCTTGGAGCTTTTATGAATTGCCAGTGCAAACCGAAATCAGCGGAAAACATCAGCTCATTCGCCTTGTCGTCGGAGCTTCCACGAGACCACAGAATACCGTTCTCGAATCCAAATCCGCTCGTTATACCGCCTGCCGCTTTCGGCATTGTGTAACTCTGCACGATCTTGATGCCGCCCGGTTTCTGCATTCGAGCGAGAGGCAGTCCTGATGGCCTTGCTACCGCATAAATGACCAAAGCGAACGCGCCACCCGTGATCAAAGCACATAGTACGAGTTTTGATTGAATCGGCATATACCATATCCTCCTCTTATCGGTAGCCGCGATCAATTCTCCAGATGCATCATACACGAAGATCGTGGCCTCGTCGGCCGAAACCCGTCGAAAAGTTCCTTACCGGTCTACCCAGCTTGGCACGGATTTTAGTTTGAAGGCACCATACCTTTCTTCAAATCGACCGTCCCCATCGTTGTCAACAAACATTACGTTATAAACGGCTGCAGCGGGAATCTCGATGCCATCTTTCACGGCCAGAGGAACAAATAGAACTTCGTACGCAAATCGTTTTGCATTCCGCTCGTAAGCAAAGACCGATTTGACTGAACAGAACTGAGTATTGATCGTAAGGGTGAGGGACGACTTTTCTTCCAACGTACTTTCGCCTAAAGTAAAACCCTCGAGTTGTAGCCTTTGTTCCTTATCGACCAGCATCTCTATTCGTTGGGCCGGGCGATTATCGATTCTTACGTTCCACGTTTTGGCATTACTTGCCCTTTCTGCTTTAGGAATTTCCCAGCCCGCAACCTTTATCACGCTGTCGATATGGTCCGGGTCGGTTGCTGCATTCGCACCGCTATAGGTGCTTAGTGGAATCTGGGGTGTCACCCAAATCAATATGAAGGCGACGGATAAAACTCTTATATTTCGCATATTTTCTTCAACGCTCCTACTAAGGAACCCTTACAATCTTGTCGCCATTTAGTAATCCACTTCCTCCAAACCGAACCCTCTGACCGTCAATCCGCCTGGTCTTCGCCGCTTCCGTTCGGATGTACGCAGGATTCGCGCTCGCAGCTACGGTGCGTTTTTTTGAAGACTGGCAAAATCCGGTGCTTGGGTTAGTACAATGGGGCGCGCCGTGGTTGTTGTCTTCTTTCCGACTTTCGTGGTTGTAGTCACTGTGCCTGACTCTTGTTGCTCTGACTTGTCGATCATCACAAAGATGTATACCTTCTTAGGACTGCGGCCTTGAGCAGCTTGGACTGTAGCGACCCAGTCGCCTGACATGCCGTAGGAGGCTCCGATCCAGCCGCCGCCGGAGCTGTTGGGATCGGAGTTTGGGCAGTTACTGCCGCAGGCGCCGGAGGTGTATTGGGAGAGGAGGCCGAGGGGATCGGTGAATTTGTATGGGGAGTTGAGGGCGTAGGAGTAGCGGTTGAGGGTTTGCGGGTTGCGGATGGTCGCCGAAGCCGTCAGCGGATCGACGCTCGTGAAACGCCCGTGCGTCGGGTTGTAGTACCTAGCCTGTGCAAACTCCAAACCGCTCTCTTCGTCCTTCTCGTAACCCGTGTAATCCTTGCTCATGGCGGAACGCTCATAAGTGATTGTTCGCATCGTTGAGGTTATCATACCGTTCTGCCCATACTCGGTTAAAGACCGCGTCGCTCGTCATCGACAACACCTCATTCGCCGATTTAGCGATTGCGGCATGGACGTACAACGGAAAGTTTAAAAGCTGATTAAAGGCCTCAGTTTGATCTTCGAATCTATTCAGTAAATAGACCGTGCTTCGCGTCGTACAAATTATCTGATCAAGCGCGGATACATCGATGGGAGAATCCAGATTCACAACAATCAATGCTGGACCAATGATATGGCGTGACCGTCCTTACCGGCTGAAGAATCTCGTATTCTAGCGATGTGAGATAAAGACTATTCTGATTGTCAGGATTCGTACTTAGCAATAAATTACTCCAGAACGCGCGGATGAATTGATTGCCTTTCTCACGTCCGTCGGTTCATTAACTCAAGTAACGTCCCATCATCTATAAAACACCGACGAGTCGGATCAAAGGTGATTGACTCTACGAGCATTTCTCCGAAAAACTGGGTTGTTCTATCAGCGAGGCCGACCCATGAGCCGGCCAACTCTTCTTCTGGCAGTTTGGGTATAGAGGATACCTCGTACCATTCTTCAAAATCTTCTCTCTCGTTGTTAAATGGGCAGTCGAACAAATACCAGGTACCATCCAGCTCGACCAAAAATATCCGAGGGAAATCCCAAAAATCACGATATGCTTTGATCGGAATTAAAGCCATGATATTCTCCTATTTAATTCTAGCATTTCGCGGAATCGGGTTAAGCATTATCGGCGAAAACGTTGATCGAAATCCTTCAACGACGGTCACGTGCCGATAATTCATCGTCCCGCCATTCGATAACTCGGGCACAATGAAAACGGAACCTCCATTCTCAATTATGTCGCGCACAGTTGAAAATCGGATTTTTCCATGCGGAACCCATGCCGCCGCGTCAGGAATCGTTGCTCCATAGGCTCCCGAAAACGGACTTCCTAGCTCCGGCATAGGCTTCTCTCAACCACGCACAATAATCGCATCTAATGGCGGCTTTGTTGGTTCGTCCGTTGCCGTGGTCGGAGTCACCGTCGTCGTTGCTTCATCCGCCTTCTCTTTTTCCCAGCTGCACTTTGTGCCGCACTCTTGATAAGGGTTGGCCGTTGATGGCAGCAGACAAATGGCGGCGAGTGGAAGAAGGCAGTACGTCAACGCGGCCTTTCCGGCAACTGATGCCGCAGTCCGAATCGCGACCGGAATGGTAGTCGTTGGCGCTAGAGGGCTGCCTGGAGAAGGAACTGTAGTTGAAACCGGTGCAGGAGCCGGGGCTAGTAGGCCAATTCTTGGCGGTGATTCCGCCGGGCGTGTTGCGGGCTTCTCGTTGCTTGTATTCTTGCAAGGTGCCGGGGCTTTGTCGCAAATCTCAGTCGTAATTGGTCCAACGTGCAGAACTTTATTCTCATCCAGCCAACATTCGGGGCAACATTCGGGGCAGGACATGAGCCCACTTGGGTCCACCGAATTCAAAGGATCGTTCAATACATACGAATAGCGATTCAGCGACTGAGGATTACTTACTTTTTGCGACGGCGTGTAAGGATCAACAGAAGTAAACCTGCCGTGAGAAGAGTTGTAGTACCTAGCTTGGGCAAAATCCAAGGCTGACTCATTATCCCGTTCATAGCCGGTAAATTTTTGGCGAACCGAATCCGAACCGTAATTCAAGCCGGTTGTGCGGCCTCCAACACCATTTATTTCTTCGCCAAAGGGCATAAAATCTCGCCGATTCACCACCACCCCACGCTCATTCGTCGTCACACGCGGGCTACCCAAATGATCGGTTGTCAAATAGCTGACTCGCGGCTCCTGCGCGACCTCGCCCGAATACTCCGCGATCACTTTCACCGGCTACCAAATGCAGGGATTATGTCCTCGCACGGCGCTGGGACCCAACGACCATAGCCGGGCCGCGAGAAATCCTTGGACTCACTGGTCTCAAGGTACAACTCGTCATATCCCTCTTTAACCTTTCTTGTTGAAAATCTAATATAGCGCTGTAGAAAATAATGCTCGGGACGATCTGTCAACTCGTAGATAGATCCCTTAAAGGAATCCGAAGGCTCTACTGCTCTGAATGATACACGAGATCTTTTGTCCGTGGAAACCTTGAGCCAATGCTCGGCGATCCACATAAAGTCACCGCTATAGGAACTCCAACAGCCCTTCGGGAGATCTGTTAGCGGGCGAAATCCGGCATTTGGAGTTGGGGTGGCGACGATCGCCGCGGTTACAGTGTGCGAACTAAGTTCGTTTGGAGCCTTCGGTTCTGGCTCGATCGAACCGGCACGCGAACAAGAAATCACCACGGAGAATAGTACGACCAAAAGCAGCGTTACTAAAACTTTCATCGAATCCTCCCAATTCTAGTTAGAATATGTCCCTTCAAAAAAGAGTGTTAGTTCTTTCTTTCGACGGTTCACTAGCCCAGGTTGAAGCTTGCGGCCCGAATACTTTATGCCGCTCCATTCGGTGCGAATTGCTTGGGGCTCGTGCCAAGCACCTGGTACAGTATTGAAAATCGCTTTCCAGCGTCCAATGTATTCTCCGGTCATCTCCCTTCCGGCATTCAAAGCGGCAACGAGCTTGGGAGCCCCCTCCTTCTTCCCCCCGAGACCGAACGATGAAAGGTTGAAAGCTAGCATCGTTAGAGCATCGAACTCCGATTGCTCCAGGGTTGTTGTGATCGCGTTTTTTACGCGAGCCTCAGCTTCCTTCAGGTCCTCTTCGAGGAATTCGCCTATCTCCTCATCACTATATTGACGAGTATCGGCAACTGAAGAGCTACACTTACCACTATGTAACAAATGCCCGATGCCAACCGTACAGTTTTTTGCTCCCCCATTTTGATCCTTATCGTATGGGGTATACCTTTTATCCTCTAATGAGGCCAGCATCTGCCTTCCCGCGGCCGACATAGACAAACTATCATTACCCCCGGCGTTGGTGTTAGTTGACGTTTGGGTCTGTGGGCGCAGCTGGTTGTACGAGGCGTTTAGGAAAACATAACCGAGCGCTGTGCCATTGGCTACGTGATATTTTGCAAGTGCAAGATCGGCCGCACTCAGTTTGCCAATACCATTGATCGCGTTCGTCACTCTGCATTCAAAATCACATCCGACCAAATTAATTGACAACCCTAGCGGGTCTGTAAACTTATACGGAGAATTCAAACCGTAGCTGTACCTATTGAATGTCTGAGGATTTCGGATGGTGGCGCTTGCCGTCAGCGGATCGACCGAAGTGAATCTGCCGTGAGAAGAGTTGTAGTACCTAGCTTGGGCAAAATCCAGGCCGGACTCGATGTCGCGTTCATAGCCGGTGAATTTTTGGCGGACCGAATCCGCGGCAGTGTAGCCAAGAGCGGTCGTCCGTTCGACAGAGAAGACCTCCTCGCCGTAAGGCTGGAAATCTCGTCTTGAAATAACCTCTCCCGAAGCGTTCGTCGTCACACGCGGGCTGCCCAAATGATCGGTTGTCAAATAGCTGACTCGCGGCGCCGCAGCGACCTCGCCCGAATACTCCGCGATCAATACTCCAGATGCATCATATACGAAAATGGTGAGTGCTATCTATAGAAAACCGACCTCCCAGACTAGAAGTCCAAGTAAATCTCTCGACTGCCTATTGCTTCGTTTTCCGGCCAGCGATCCATTCGAACGATCCAACCGCCGCGTTTTACAAAAAGAATGGAGTTTAATAATTCCTTGACCGCCCTCGTTCCGAAAGTGAGCTTCCCACTAAGTTGTCGGAGGCCATTGGTACTTCCACCTTCAACGCGATCTGAGATTCGAATGCCATCTTCTGTTGATAGACTCTGGATCTCAGGAATTTCAGTGAACTTTAGTCTCACGTTTACGATCCGCGGATCGACCTCACTCTCGAATTTCTCGATCTTCGTCGCAAGCAACTTGATGATACGGTCGTCCCTGTCGCTAATCGGAAGGATATTGATCACCTTTCCGTCGCTCTCCCACCGGTACTCGGGCATCTGCTTGATGATCACATTCATCGCGTCGCTCAGCGGAGTATTATCAAGATCAAGTGAAAATGAATACTTCTTCGGCTTGTGCCAATATTCCTTAGGTATTGGCCACTTCATATACGAGCCGTCAGGTAGCGTATAGCTTAGATTCGGTTCGAATACAAGGTCGTCAACTGGAGTCAAAGGTGACATCTCTAGTCCAATTGGAACGTCGAAATCTTGTATCAGCGTCCCCGCGACGACGCTAAACGGTGCATCCTTTATATGGATCGTTACTCGCTTATCGCGTATGTCGTTTTGAGAGAACGCCGTCGTAATGCCGACCGCAAGAATTATAGATATAAGAAGCGTTACTTTTTTCATAAGAGCGGCCGGCCGGGAGCATGCAAAGATCGATCCGTGATCTAGACCATACATTTTTTGTTATCTCGCCCTGACCTTAAACTGTAAGACATTGCTCGAAACGCTACCAGTTGCGGTCGGAATATCTCGAGATTCCTTGTCTTGCCTACGCAGCGACTCATTATATACCTCAACCCGAAGGGAGTATGTCCCTTCAGCTCTGATATCCAAACAGCTGTCTGCTGGGGGATAGAATACATTGTTTCGAAATTGCGATCGCGGATCATCCTTGTCGACCGCAGACCATGCGGAGTTCATTGACGTGATCGCTGGACCGTTGCAACCGATAAGCAAATAGGTCTTACCGATCAAATAGCCATCGGTATATAACCCGAATTCGCCTAATGATTCGACGAAGGCAAAGACATCTAAGGGAATCCTTGAACCTTTCTCGTCCGTAATGAAAAGCCCATACTGAAGCTTCTCCGGAAAATATACAGGCTCTTTCGATTCCAGAAGTAATCCGACGTCAAGTTTTACCAGGTCGCCCATCCGCAGGTCGTCGTTGCTGATCTGTGCTTTTACCTTGGCGATCTTTGCGAGAGAAACGGTCGGCAAAGAATCTGTGGTCCTAGCAATCGACCTCGCCCCCTGCGCGAAAGAGCTCACACAAAATGTAAGTATCTGCAATAAAACCAACGCTGCCCGCGATCTTTTCATACTTTCGTTTCCTCCCTCCGAGCCACAAAAGGAATTTTACTCAGAATCTCGCGACCGCGATAGCACAAACCGCACGAAACGTATCAAACCGCACAAAATGGACAAAATGCACAAAACGAACTGAGAACTGAGAACGGTGTTCCATTCTCCGTTTCCTATTCGTTTCCTAGGCACATCCCGAATTCCTTGCTATTTCAATTCGAGGTCGATGATCGCGTTTGCGAGCTGTTTTTCGAGCGTGTCC
>JADYZI010000438.1 GCA_020853255.1 Acidobacteriota bacterium | reverse complement strand
CTTTTGCGCACCGCATCGCGCCCCTCGAGCACTGTTATCGCATCCGCACCATAATCTGTCTTTGCTTTTGCCAATTTATGTATTACCTCTTAAGAAAAAACCACGTTGATATCGTATGTTTCGGCTATG
Source organism: Acidobacteriota bacterium (assembly GCA_020853255.1). The sequence continues at coordinate 3,488 of JADYZI010000438.1, read as the reverse complement.
AGGGCAAAGCCTCAGGCCCGATCAGCGATATCGCGTTTAACTCGCATATATAGAACAAATTTCCATGATTTGCCCAAAAGGAAATTATACCATTTTTGAGGGGAATTTAACAGGGCAAATGCCGGTCTGAGCGGCCGCATTATCGCGGCCTTGCCGCCCCCGAGATCACATCAAAAACAGACGCCTCTGTCCCAAATTCCTCGACAAGGCCTTCCTTCGATGTGGTAATAAAAGTTTGGGTTTTGCCATGCAGAAATTCCAGCAATTGCCCAATGCGTCGATAGTCCAATTCTGCATCGATATCGTCAAGCAGGAACAATGGATACTCCTGCTGTTGTGCGTGGTACACCGATATATTCGCAAGCTGCAGGAGCAGCAGAACACTTCGCTGCTGGCCGGCCGAGCCGTATTTACGAAGGTCGTGGCCATCAAGGACGATCTCGAGGTCATCGCGGTGCGGGCCGATCAGAGAGTAACCGGCCGCGGTTTCGGCCTGGACGCGAAGTTTGAGCCGCTCGGCGAGAAGGCCTTCGTAGTCCGAGAGATCTCCTTTTCCCTCAAGGGAAGATGCGTACCGCATAACTATCTGCTCGGTGCCAAACAGGCTATTTTCAAGGGCCCCGTTCAAACGTTCGACATAGCGGAGACGCGACCGGTGAATTCGCGTGCCGTGCGTGATCAACTGTTCGTTCCACGGCTCAAGCTGCTCGGCGGCCTTTTCCTGCGAGATCTTTTCGTCCTGCGCCGCCTGCAGCAGTGCGTTCTTCTGCTTTATCACGCGGCCGTAGTCTGCCAGCGTCTGCACGTATGGCGGATGGATCGAGACGATCGCATGATCGAGAAAACGGCGCCGGGCCTCCGGGTGCCCACGCACGACCTCGAGTTCGTCGGCGTTGAAAACTACCGTGTGCAACTGCGATAGATAATTGTTGACCGGTTCCCGCTTCCCATTGACAAAAAAGGACTTGCTGTTCCCTTGTATCACGGCCTGAAGATCGCGGTGAATATCCTCGGTACGGCCGACGCGGCCTCTGATGATCGCCATTTCCTCACCGAAGCGAACAGCCTCAGACAAACGCGATGTCTTGAACGAACGAGTGGTGGCGAGAATATTTATTGCCTCAAGCCAATTTGTCTTGCCTTGTCCGTTTAGACCGACTAGAATATTCAAGTCGTGTCCACAACGCACGTTGCTTTCCAGATTTCGAAAGTTTTCAACTTCAATCAGTTCGAGAAACATTTAGGTAGAGTTTAACACTTAACCCGTCCGGCTCTCGACCCATTTCTACCCACCGGGCCGCCCCATTTGCCCGAAGAAGTGGGGTCTCGCCGCCGGATAATTTTTCTGAACTGGACGGATATTCGCAGTATGTTTAAACTAGGTGTTCAAATGCGTTGAACACCATCAAACATTCTTCTGCAGTACGTGGTACCGATGCGATTTCTGAACCTGATCCTGATCCTCGCGCTCTTGGCGGCCGCGGCGTTTGCCCAGCAAAAGCTTCAGCCCGGCGTCGCAGCGCCCGATTTTAACGCGGAATCCCTGGATGGCAAGGTATACAACCTTAGCCAGTTGCAAGGCAAGGTGGTTGTCCTGACCTTTTGGTCCACCCGATGCCAGATCTGCCACAGCGAACTGCCAAAACTTAACGAGGTCGCAAAACGATACAGCGATAAGGGCGTCGTTTTCCTTGCGGCCACAATGGAAAATCAGGCTAAGGTTGAGCCTTATCTGAAAAAGAATCCATTCAATTTCAATATTTTGCCAAACAGTTTTGGCGTCATTCTGAAATACGCCGATATGGACGGAAGCGGAAATATCAATATAGGCTTTCCTGCGTATTTTCTTATCGACCAGCGCGGCACCATCGCGCTAAAGAGCAACGGCTGGGACAAGACCGCCAAGCTCGATTCCGAGATCTCACAGTTGTTATCGTCCGAATGAGCGCGACCAAGGCGAGTTTCGCTCCTCTCTTGTGTACCCCGGCTGCTTAACTCCCAGCCGGGGGTTTTTTGTTTGCAGAGGCCCGGATGCGAGCAAGGGCGTAAGAGATACTTTGCATAACGCCCTTGCTCACACACGGGCATCTGCATTATATTCAACATTCGCCGCACTTTGCGGAGAGGTAGCCTAATTGGTAAGGCAGTAGTCTTGAAAACTACCGCGGGAAACCGCTTGCAGGTTCGAGTCCTGTCCTCTCCGCCATTTTATCCATTGACAGCCAAGCAGAAAAGGTCCAACGGTTCTCAAGACTTTATTCATCATTCACGCGGTGGTCACCCTTGCCGCAGGCCTGACGCTGATCGCGGCGCCGTCGGTCATACCAGCGGCTGTCGAGATCGCAATTCAACCTGAACAATATCTCCTCTGCTACCTGCTCGGTGCATCAGAGATCAGCATGGCCGCCCTCTCGCTGCTTGGTGCGACGCTTCATGAATTCAAGGCCCTGCGCGCCGTTGCGTTGACCATCATCACATTTCATATTTCCACGGCGGCCGTCGAAATTTATGCCTATGCAGGCGGCTTAAGCTCAGCGATCTGGCTGAATGTCGCGGCCCGGGTATTTGTCGCGGCACTCTTCGCTTATTCCGGCCTCTTCAAGTCCAGGCATACCAACAAATAGCTCCCAGCCATCCGGGCCGTCGAGGCGAACCCTTTTGTGCTCTTTGTGCCTTCGCTTCGCGGCCTTTGTGTTTAGGGCTCTGACTTTGTCTTAAACGCAAAAGCATAAAGAAAAGAGTTCCGACATCGTTTGTTCCTTGCTTTCAAATCGCGTTTCATTATAGGCTGAGACATATATGAATGAGCATTCATTCATACCCGGCCATCAGGCCATTCATTCGCGAATAAACATTCATGACTCGTTCATCACGACCAGCATCCGTCAAAAATGGTGTCAGCGACAAGCACTCGGCAATTCTGCGTGCCGCAATAAAGGTATTTGCCCGAAAAGGGTTCTTTAATTCGAAAGTGTCGGACATCGCCAGCGAGGCGGGCGTGGCCGATGGAACAGTCTATCTGTATTTCAAGGGCAAGGACGATATCCTCCACTCGATCTTTGATCGAATGATGGCCGAGTTCATTGGCGAGGGGCGACGCCTGATCGAAAAGATCGCAAACCCCGAGCAAAAGCTAAAACGCATCGCAGAACTGCATCTTGAAAGGCTCAGCGCCGACCGCGACCTTGCGGTCGTCTTTCAGGTTGAACTTAGAGGCTCGACGAAGTTCATGCAGGAATTCTCTGCCGCGGGCTTTGCCGAGTACCTTGACATTATTCGACGGACGATCGTGGAAGGTCAGGAAGCGGGCGTTTTTCGTACCGATATTAAGCCGATCGTCTGTGCCAAAATATTCTACGGCGCACTGGACGAGATGGTGACGAACTGGATCCTTTCAAAAAAGACATACCAGCTTCCACCAATGGCGGCTGAAGTGTTGAAGATATTTTTCGGAGGAATGTCCGTAAAATGACCGCGGAACTGACGGG
>JADYZI010000437.1 GCA_020853255.1 Acidobacteriota bacterium | reverse complement strand
TCATCTCACCGCGAAGAGAGCGCTTTGCGATCGACTGAAGCGGAACGCCGATCAGCAGGCTCATCAGCATCATTCCGCCGATCGAACCGATCCCGAAGATGAGAATATACGCCAAAGCCGCCGGAACCGAAGGAATGGTCGCAAGCACCAGCAGCATCAATGCTCCGCTGCCGGCAAGCCCGTGTATCATACCTACGATCAGAGGCCGCGGGCCGAGGTTCAACCCATGATGCGTGACGGCGGAATTACTTTCCGCGGAAGCGTGAGAGCTCGCCTTATCATGGATGTGCGGGTGTGCGTGAACGATCGCTCCGTGACTATGCGAATGCGAATGTACCTGTCTTCCGCGGATCAATTTTCTAAATGCGTCGATGCCTAGCCCGATCAGCATCAGCCCGACGCAGAATTCCAGAAACTGCGCCGTTCGCTCGCTGATATTTATGCGAAACAAGATAACGGCAAGGCCGGCAAGGAACAGCGAAACCGTGTGTCCCACGCCCCAAAGCCCGCCAACAAATGCAGCACTCCATGGATTCTTTCGGTCGCTGACGATCGTCGAAACCGCCGCCAGATGATCAGCCTCGACCGCATGCGTCAACCCAAGTCCGAACCCAACAGCAAGTAGAAACGCAACAGCAAAAATATCCATACTCAGCTCGTGCGCAGGAAACTCAGCCTCGTTCGGTTCGAGTATAATATGCGCGCCTGACCTCTCCTGCTAAATATATCACCTGCTCCTAAGCCTGTTTCAAAAATAACAAAGCCCGCCTGAAATAAGCGGGCCGAACGAGATCTAATGGAGCCACCCGTCGGATTTGAACCGACGACCTTTCGATTACGAATCGAATGCTCTACCAACTGAGCTAGGGTGGCTTGAATTTGGAAACGAGCCCAATTTGACCGGTTGATCGGACAAGGCGGGCCGCGAGGCCGAACTTCAGAATATACCTGTGCGGGCATTTCGCTGTCAAGCAGTTTGTGTATTGGCCATAAATCAGTTCGATTTTCTTCCTTGCGCGCCGTGCATCTTCGCTCCGTGTTCTTTTGGGTTGAAGATCCGTCCACCACAAAGAGCACGAAAGTGAAGACACAAAGGCCACAAAGACGTTGAATTGCTTGCGTTGGGGCAAGGTTTGAAGCTATTCTTTGGCACAACGATCGTTGTAAGCAGGAAATGAGCGCAGGATTTACTGAAAGGCTGAAACAGGCATTTGACCAAGCGACGATGGCCGAGGTGGCTCGGCGGATCGATGTTCCGCATGCGACAATTCGCAACTATTTTCAGGGACGAATGCCTGCACCAGATGTTCTTATCAAGATCGCGGAAAATACGGGCGTATCGCTAAACTGGCTGTTGACGGGAAAGGGACCGATGTATGTGTTGGGTGAGCGCCCCGTCGATCTGGACCGTTTACTCGAAGAACGGGTTGTCAGTATCGTTCAGAGATTGCTTGCCGAACGCGGTGTGGGCCTGGCGGACGACCTTGGAGCTATCGATGAGCCACCGGCATTCGACGTGGTCGGTTCGATCATGCGACTTGGTGATCCGCAGAGTGTAATGAACGAATGGTTTCTGTACGAAGGCCGCGAATATCCGGCGGATTTCGGCGTTGTATTTTTCCGAGGCTGGGAGAGTTTTACCCACGAGGAGAAACTGGACGCGTTGCGTGACGCTAAAAAAGTCCTCGACCGCACGCTGCGAAACACATAAAAGATCAACCTTCCTTTTATGTGTGATCTGTGGTACATTGTACAGCGTGCAGAACAGCCGCGGCCGCGAAACTTCCCGATATGCGCTTCTCGATCAAGAAATTTCTCGACCTAAATTGCCGGTGGAATGAAAGCGCCTTGGCCGAGGATGATTTTCACCGTCTTTGCAAGCGGCACAAAATAACTGTGCTGGAGATGCCGCTTCGTGTGAGCGGATTCTACTATTCGCTGCTTGGCCGCCACTATATTGCGATCAACAGCAATCTGCCGCCGCCGAACAAGTTGTTTGTGATGTTTCACGAATTTGCACATTATCTCATCCATGCGCCCGACCATGGGGCGACGGCAAATTTTCACGGGATCGGACGCAGGACGCGAAAAGAATTTGAGGCTGATGTTTTTGCGGCATGCGCCATCATCCCGCGTCCATTGGTCGAAAGCCGAACCGCGCAGGAACTGATCGAGCTCGAAGGGCTGCCTGAAGATCTGGTTCGTCAACGCCTTGAATTCTACGCGAGCCTCTCTATCTAGCTGCGGTGTTGGCGACTTTGCGGGAAACCGGGCGTTACCTTACGTCAAGCGCGCAAAGAGACGTAAAGTAAAATGCAAGATCAGGACACGGTCGAAATATCGCTTCTTTAGATCCGCACTGGAATTTTTCCTAAAAAAAGAGGAATATATCTCGTCAACTTTCTCGTTGATGCAGCTATCCACAATTAGTTCAAATTATCAGAAGTTCCGAATCCGGAGGAAAAAGCGTGAAATCATTTCGAGCGATACTTGTCGTTATTGCCGCCCTCTCAGTCGTTGCCATTTCGGCATGGTGGTATACCGCCGCCGACAAACGCGCAGGAAAGATCTTTGACGAAGACGAACCGGATCTGCCTGGGAACAGCGTCAAGATCGATAAGGCAGAATATTGGAACCTTCGCAACGAGCAGATCGCAATGTGGCGGGGCGTTGATACGGCAACGCAGGGTTCGCGAAGCCTTGCGATCATCGACATGAAGCGCAGCGAGGCGGAGCGCAATGCCCGGCGTGCGGCACGCGGTGAACGCCGAACGGCGGTCCAGCAATGGCATCCGCTTGGGCCAGCGCCGATACCGGTGAATGCGAGCACGTCTTACAGCGGACGCGTTGTCGCGTTGGCAGTTCACCCGACGAACCCGAACATTGTTTATGCGGGAGCGGCCCAGGGCGGCGTTTATCGTTCTACTAACGGCGGTGCAAGCTGGACGCCTTTATTGGATGGTGCACTGACACTATCCGTCGGGGCAATAGCGATATCGCCGTCGGACCCTTCGACAGTTTTCATTGGGACCGGCGAGACGGCATTCTCATTGGACAGTTTCTTTGGCGTTGGAGTCTATCGCATAACGAACGCTGATACGAACCCTGTTATTACGGGCCCGCTGAACAAGAATTCGGGAGGTGCCGATGTATTTACGGGCCGCGGGATCAGCGAGATCCTTGTTCACCCGACGGATCCGAACCGGCTGATCGTGACGTCGGCCCAGGGTGTCGCGGGTATTGGCGGTTCGACCGGCGGGGCGACGCTGCCGAGCTCAGGTGTTTATCGGACGACCAATGCAATGGCTGCGAATCCGGTTTTCGAAAAGCTGGCCATTCAGGGCACATTGTCAACTAGCCGCTCGATCGCGGATGCGGCGAGTGATCCGGCGGACCCGAATCTCCTTGTCGTGTCGGTTGTCGGCCTGGGCGGCGATGGCGGAGTTTATCGCACCGCGAACGCCTATGATCCGACGCCAACTTTCACCCGATCGCTGACGACTGGTGACGGAACGTCCGCGGGGCGAACAGAATTAGCGGCCAATCGTTCGGGTGCGGTGGTGACGATCTATGCTGCGGCGGGCACGTCGAACGGAACGCTCTTCAAATCCATTGATGGAGGCGTGACGTTCAATCCGGCGGCGGGGGGTGCCGGTTTTTGCAATCCGCAGTGTTTTTACGATATCGCGGTAGCGGTTGACCCGGTCGACCCGAACAAGGTTTACCTCGGCGGTTCTCCCGCGCTTGTTTTTGCGCGGTCGATAAACGGGGGTTCGACCTTTACGAGCAGTTCCGCCAATCTTCACGTTGATACGCAGGCCTTTGCGGTATCTCCTTCGAGCCCGAACGTGGTTTACTTTGGCAGTGACGGCGGCGTTTGGCGCACCGATAATGTTGATGCGACACCGATCGTATGGACGTCGCTCAACAACACGTCATTCAGCGCGACGCAATTCCAGGGCATTTCGCTCCACCCGGTGGACCGCAACTACACGCTTGGGGGGACACAGGATAATGGAACCCAGTTCCTTGCCCCTGACGGCACCAGTTGGGTCAGATCGGACGGCGGCGATGGCGGCTTTAGCGTGATCGATCAAAATTCGGCTTCACCGACAAGCGTTACCGCGTACCATACGTATTTCAACCAAACCACGTCGCAGATCGGATTTGTCCGGGCGACGACCACAGTCAGCAATGGCGACCCGAACTGGTCGGCATTTTTGGGCTGTCAGAACGGAACGTCGAACAACGGGATCGATTGTAATGATGCAGTGCTTTTTTATGCGCCGATGGTGCATGGGCCTGGAAACCCGTCAACGCTCTATTTTGGCACGACACGGCTCTATCGTTCCGCCAATACGGGCACGACAATGACCGACGTCAGCGGCGTTCTGCCCTCTCGCATCAGTGCCATTGCCGTTTCGGCGCAGGATGACAACGTCCGGCTTGTCGGAACGACCGGAGGCACGATATTTGTTTCGACCACAGCGGGAGCGACGTCGATGACCAATATCACCGGGCCGATCCCAGGACGTTATGTCGGCCGCGTCGCCATTGATCCGGCGAACGCAAATGTTGCCTACGTCGCATTGAATGGCTTCGGCCTGCCCGCCGGCCAGCATGTGTGGAAGACAACAAATCTGCTCTCACCGTCACCGACGTGGGCAGCCTCCGGTTCCGGGATACCTGATGTTCCGGTAAATGCGTTCGCGATCGACCCCGCCAACTCGCAGGATATTTTTGCCGGCACTGATATCGGTGTGTTTCGTTCGATCGACGGCGGAGCATCGTGGGAGCCGTTTAGCGACGGGCTGCCGCGTGTGGCGGTTTTTGGGATGGAGTTTCACCGTACTCAAAGGCTGCTTCGCATTGCGACCCACGGACGCGGCATGTACGAATACGATCTCGCGGCACGGCCGTCCCTTTTCGACTATGACGGCGATCGTAAGGCGGACCTCACAGTAATGCGTCCGACTGACAACATCTGGTATTTACTGCAAACTACGGCAGGATATACCGGCATGCAGTGGGGCGTGGCCGGTGACAAGCTTGCACCGGCGGATTATGACGGCGATGCGAAGACCGACATTGCGGTGTTCAGGCCTTCTGAGGGTGTCTGGTATATCTTTCTGTCGGGAAGCCAGTCGTTCGTCTCCGCTGGTTGGGGTACGGCGGGTGACCTGCCCGTTCCGACCGACCGAGACAATGACGGGACGACCGACCTTGTCGTGTATCGTGAATCCACCAACACCTGGTATGCCCGGTCTCTGTCAGCCGGCCCGCTGACGAGCACGGTCTTTGGAACGGCAGGTGATAAGCCGGTCCGCGGCGATTTTGACGGCGATGGGCGGGGCGATGAAGCTGTGTTCCGGCCGGCGAACAGCACGTGGTACGTGCTTGGGTCCGGTGGCAGCTTTATAGCGATCACGTGGGGCCAGGCGGGCGATATTCCCGCACCCGCCGACTTTGATGGCGATGGCTCGACCGACCTGGCGGTGTTTCGGCCGGGAACGGGCCAATGGTTCCGAAGCCAATCGACCGCCGGGTTTGACAGCGTAAACTGGGGCCAAGCGGGCGATATTCCGATCGCCGCGGACTATGACGGCGACGGCAAGGCCGATGTCGCGGTTTTCCGCCCCACGGAAGGCGTTTGGTATATGAACTGCTCTTCGGTGGGATTCCTGACGCTTCCGTTCGGTCAGAGCGGAGACGTGCCGACACCCAGCGCTTTCATATACTGATGGCCGTCGATCAATAGAAGGCCGGGTGACGCGTGATGTGTTATCCGGCCTTTTTAGCTGTGCATGAAAGGTGCTTTCACGGACGTCCCCTTGCGGAAAACACTTCATCGGCTTGTAACCGGTGTCAAAAGTTAGCATAATCAACGATTTGGCACTGGACGGTTTCTATGGCAGAGAATATTGGCAGAAGGATCTCAAAGGAAGTTGACGGACAGGCGGTCGAGTTTGCCGTATCCGAGGGATGGGCGGCGACCTCGCCGGTCAAGGCCGCGGGCGATGGGCCGATCAAAGCTGTTCTGTCCGAGAAGATCGGCCAGACTGCGCTTGTCGATCGCTCACCTGAATTCCTTGAGTTGGCCGCGCCGAAGCTTCCTGAGCTTTCCAGACGGAATCGTGCGCGGTTGCTGCTCCAGTCGCCGAACAGGCTTTATTTTTATTGGTCTGTTGGCAAAAACCCTTTTCATACGCTGAACCGTGCACTTGGACATTCAGGCGGCTATATGCTTGTGCTCAAGCTGGTAAATCGCGGCACGGGCGATGAAGAGATCTATCGGGCGGACGAGCGGGGAAATTGGTGGTTTGATGTTAGTGCCGATGCCACATACCGGGCTGAGATAGGTTTTTATTCGATCAACCGCCCATACATACGGATACTTTATTCGAATGATGTAACAACGCCGCGCAAAAGCCCAAGCCCTCATTCGGCCAATGCGTCGGAATGGCGAGTTCCGGCCTCGCGTTTTGCCAGCGTGTTGGATGCTGCGGGATTTGCACGCGATGCTTTTGACGTTGCTCTTGCGGGAGACGACACAGGCGCCGCTGATCTTGCTACGCGGTCTGCATTTGCACAGTTCTCGGGCCAGCATTATGCCGCGTTTGCGAGCTTAGGTGTGGATGAACTTCGCTATGCGATGTTTGCACTTGCATCCGGAGCAAAGCTTCAGGACCTTCGGGGGCGGATCAGCGAGCGGCTTTTCGCAAGCCTTGCCCAAATGGCCGACATCAATGCTGCCCGGGCATTGGCTGCCTTAAAAGAACGCTTTGAGTTTGACGCGGAAGAGTTCGAAATTGAGCAAGAATCCGGCTCGGCGGTGTTTGGTTCAAGCTTGCTCAATTTTCCGCATCGAAGGCGAAAGCGGCCTCGGCGGTCGATCAATTTTGCCGAGCACCCTGATCTGAATCCGGCCGGCTCCCATTCGTTACCGGTCTAGCCGATCCGGCCCATCGCGGAACCCTCACGTAAATGGTCGTGCCTTTGCCAGGGCTGGACTCAACTTCCATCTCGCCCCGGATCAGGCTTGCACGCTCGGCCACACCCACGAGGCCGAGGCCGTGTCCGCGGCCGGCGTGTATATCAGCCGTTGTGTCAAAGCCTGCCCCGTTGTCCTCGATCACCAGCACTACGCCGCTCTCGGATGTTTCAAGTATCACGGCGACCTCGCTTGCGTCAGCGTGCTTGGCCGTGTTGTTCAGGGCCTCTTTTGCGATGCGGTAAAGATGTGTCTCAACATCTTCGGACAGGCGGATCTCCGGCCCCAGGTTCGAATGAAATTCGAGTGGAATGTTCGCATGGGCTGACCACTCGCCGACATAGATCCTGAGGGCTTCCTGAAGGCCGAAGTCATCCAATGCGGTTGGCCGCAATTGGCCCGCGAGAAAACCAATTTCGGCATCCAAATGTGCCATCAGGTCTTGCAGCTTTGCGACGCGGCCTTCGAGTTCGGATGAGCCTTTCACCTCTCCGTGCAGCGAAGCAAGGTTTAACCTAAGCGCTGTCAACCGTTGGCCCGTCGGTTCGCTTTGATGCAAGTGCTTTTTCCACGCCCTTCTCGTTCATTGTCAGTCGTCCCGCCGTGTCAGCCGCCCGTACGTGAGTGAGGACTCCGAGCAGTAGGTCAGTAGCCCGCACGTCAGTGAGGGCTCATGGCCCGCCGGGAAGAATCTTCATCTTATTTCGAAGTATGGCGCGCTTGCGTCAGGAGAGTATTTCTGTACGGAGGTGAGCCCTTACTAACGTGCGGACTGCCGAGAGGATGAGCCCTCACTGACGTGCGGGCTACCTACAGGAGGAGCCCTCACTTCACGTACCGACAGGGTGGGCCCTGACTAACGTGCGGGCTGCCGATGCCGGCGGGGCGCTGACCTGTACCGGCTATCGCAAGGGTCTCCTTGCGTCTTTTTGCCTTTCCTTTACAATCCGTGTATGCCTGTTGGTTATTTCAGCCTTATCCTGCATGCTCATCTGCCGTTTGTGAGACATCCGGAGTATCCGTCGTTTCTTGAGGAAGACTGGCTTTACGAGGCGATCACCGAAGTTTATCTTCCGCTGATATTTATATTTCAAAACCTTCACGAAGCGGGCGCCAAGCCGCGGCTGGCGATGAACGTCTCGCCGCCTTTGTGCGAGATGCTGGCCGACAAACTTTTGGAAGGGCGATATACAGCTCACTTGGAAAAGCTGCTTGAGCTGGCCGAGAAAGAGGTCAGGCGGACAGAAAGGGAAGCCGTCGAGTTCGTCCCGGTCGCACGGATGTACGTCGAGAATCTTTCGGCTTCGCTGGATCTTTGGAACGGCCGTTACAACCGCAACCTTGTCAATGCATTCCGCGAACTGCAGGAAGAAGGCGTGCTCGAAATAATCACATGCGGTGCGACGCATGGATTCTTACCGCTTATCTCGACGCCCGAATCAAAACGGGCGCAGATAGAGGTAGCAGTCGCAAATTACAAAAAGCATTTCGGCCGCCAGCCGCGGGGCATCTGGCTCCCGGAATGCGCCTACGAACCGGGCATTGAAGACCTGCTGAAAAATGCCGGGATCGAATATTTTATCTCGGATACGCACGCGATCCTTTACGGCGATCCGCGGCCGAAATACGGTGTGCACGCGCCGGTCGTTTGCCCGAACGGGACGGCGGTCTTTGCACGCGATGTCGAGACCAGCCAGCAGGTTTGGAGCGACGTGGTCGGCTATCCGGGAAGCGACGTTTACCGTGAATTTTATCGTGACATCGGCTGGGACCTGCCGCTTGACTATCTAAAGCCTTATCTTGACGATGACGGAAACCGCAAACATCTTGGGCTGAAATATCACCGCATAACCGGCCGAACGGTTCCGCAGCAATTAAAGCAGCCTTACGACCCGGCCGCGGCCCGCGAAAAGGCCGCCGAGAACGCGATGCATTTTATCGGCGAACGTATAAAGCAGGCCCGAACGTTGAACGACCTGTTCGGCGGCCACCCGCCGTTGGTCGTTTCGCCCTACGATGCAGAGCTCTACGGCCATTGGTGGTACGAAGGCCCGCAGTTCATCGATTTCTTTTTCCGCAAACTTCATTTCGATCAATCTGAGATCGAGGCCGTTGCACCGGGCGATTTTCTTGATGCGGGGATACCGATCCAGGTACAGCATCCGGCCGCGTCCTCGTGGGGCGAGAACGGGTATTTCAAGGTTTGGATCAATGAAGGAAATTCGTGGATGTATCCATACCAGCACGACGCTGAAAGGAGAATGACCGTACTGGCAAACAGGTTCGCGGGTTCAAGGCAGCGAGTTCAAGATTCGCAAATCTCGGAACCTGAAACAGGTATCCAGGAACGCATTCTGAACCAGCTTGCCCGCGAACTGCTGCTTGCCCAATCAAGCGACTGGGCGTTCCAGATCTATCAGGGCACGACGGTCGAATATTCGTCACGCCGATTCCAGTCGCACATTCACCGTTTTGACCTGCTTGCCAGGATGCTCGAAACCGGCGAGGCCAATGAAGCTTTGCTTACCGAGATCGAGGGCCGCGATAACATCTTTCAGGAGATCGACTACCGGGTTTACTGCTCGGAGTAATTAGGAAAGAAAACAAAGGAGGCTGCCCGGGCGGACAGCCTCCTTTGGTCCAAAAGTTCCAAAGATCAGAACGAACTGTAATAAAGCGCCGGGACGTCGGTTGTTTCGCCCCAGTCTCGCCAGAAGATGACGCGGTCGCTGACGGTCATGATCCAGAACCTGCCGGGTGAACCGGGCCGCCAAACGGCGTAATCGGTGCGGCCGTCGCCGTCATAGTCACCGGCGGTTATCCAGTCAGTGGCCGTGACGCCCCAGGTATCCGAGACGACGGTCGAACCCGCCGTCCCGCTTGGTTCAAAGTCCCATCGCAGGAATCCGGCATCGTCCCTGACGACCGCCAGATCGGTCTTGCCGTCGTCATCATAATCGCCCGGAACGACGGTGTCGGTCTTCAGCCCGAACATCTCTGAACTTATCTCGCCGGTATTCATCCGTTTCCAGAATCGTCCATTAACGCCGTTGGCGTCGTCACGCTGGACAACGAAATCAAACTTTCCGTCACCGTCATAATCGCCCGGCGCCGGCGTATCGCCGCCTTGGCCCCAAGCCACGGTCGTAAAGCCGCCATCGCCGCCAACCGAGCGATAGTACCAGAAGCTCGGGTCGGCAGGTGTTGCTCCGCCGCGATAAAGTGCCAGATCCGCACGTCCATCGCCCGTGTAATCGCCGACTATTGTCGCGTCGTCACTCGGGCCGCCGAACGATTCTACTGAAATGGTGTTCGACTGGCTGCGGACGATATAGAAAGTTCCCTGGGCGCCCGGCCTGTAAACGGCGTAATCGTCCCTGCCGTCAAGGTCATAGTCCGCGGCAAAGAACTGGTCCGTGGCAATGCCCCAATCTCTCGGTGTGACCGGGCCGTAATCCTGCAGGAACGGATACCACCTGACCTGCCCGGATGTTCCGCCGCCTACATTCCTGAGCGTGACAAAATCGGTCTTTCCATCCGCGTTTAGGTCCATCGGAGCGTCGTTTTCAGGCAATACCGGACCGCCCGCGACGGTCACGTCCTGCATCGTCACAGTATAGGGACCGTTGCCGGTTCCGCCGTTACCACCTGGGGCACCGTAAAATGAATCGACGAATAAATAGAGAGGTCCATTTAGCGGCAACGTTGCCATATTTGCCGGCGTCAGCGTCTCCGGATTTGGGAAGAATGTACCGTCAGCCCCTACAATACAGTTTGTCACTGCATTTCCCGTTCCCGAAGGACACATCTCACCCGTATTACCGTTGAGGACATAGATCGACAGATCGTAGGTTGGACTCGAAGTAGTCACCCGGATCTGCGGCGATGCCCCGCGAGCGGTGAGAGTGAATGAGTATATATGGTCCTCGCCGCCTACGGCATCATAGATCCCGTTGCAAGCAAGCGGAATAGTCGAGACCGTCTTATTGGCACCCGTCGTTGTGCCCGAATCTACATAAGGTGATGCCGCGGTGTAGGTTCCGGCCGGAATTGGCTGGCCGGGACAATCGTCGCCGCCCGCCAGTATTTCGACCATATTGAACTTGCCCGCCTCACTCGGCAGCCGGTATTCGGTTTGCCGCCGAAGAAGCCCAGGTTTCGAACAACCGCCGCCGTTGAGCCTCTTGAGCAGGTCGGATGCAGCCTTTCGGACACGCGGCGGGGCCGGCTTATCGGATTCCCGCGCCGATACATTCTGGGCCTGGGAGGCCAGTATTGTGGCTGCTCCGGCAAACAGCGACAAATATCCAATACTCTTTCGCCACGACCGCACGGCCGCGGCGTCAAGCTCAGATTTTTGGGAAGCTTTGGCTGCTCCCAAAAGATTCAAACGCTTTGAGTCCGCGTTACTGACTTTCATCTGATTTCCTCCTCAGTACAAAACTTACAAACCAACACGGCCAAAATCCGTCGCAGGATAATATTTGGAGAGACGCCGGACCCGTTCCTTTTGCTGTTCGCTCAAGCCCGCCTTTCCGCGGCCGGCTACACCCTTGTTGAACCGGTTCTTTCTATCTTCCGATTCGGTTTCTTTTATTTTTGCTTCAATCGCTTTTGCGGAAGAACCAAGGCCATAGAATCTTAACACATTCTCGACCGCCTTTGGCTTATCGGCAATAAGTTCTTCATATGTCAGCCACTGGATAGACAGCCGATGCTGTTTTTCGACCAGGTCCCAGGACGCGACGAACTGAAAATACCACGGGATGACGTTGTCGATGAGAAGGTCGATCTTTGTCGCTTCGTCAAACGATTGGAAATCGGCGCGAAAGTATGTGTTGTAGTAGGCTGCCTGGTTGTTGTAAAAATCGAGCAGGCTCATTACCGAGTCAAAAATGTTTCGTACCAGCACAACCGGGCTGATGCCGAACGCCTGCATTATATGAACATTCGCGTCGGATGCACGGCAGTGCTGCTGCGTGACCGTGTTGAAATGGGCAAACTCGCGCACGGTCGGCATGTACAGCTCATGCTCGCTTTGCCCGGCCGCATAAACCGAGAACATATCCTGAAAACCCGTTAGGCCGACGAGCAGATTCTTCAAAAACGTTGAAGCGCATTTTGGCACACAAGCAATAAAGATGTGCCGACCTACCTGTTCGGGCGTTATCTCGGTCGTGTAATCAGAAAGAATTCCGCGCTGACCGGACATGACAAGCGCATTGGTCAGGTTGACGTGATAGGTCGGGCAATCGAAAACAGCGATCGCCTTTCGGCAGCAAAGAACATTCTCAACGAACCTGCCCTTTTTGAAGAGGATCAGCCCAAGCGCCTGGAACCCATCCGCAAACCGGCGGCGGAATACGGCATCGTCGGCCATCTCGCCGCGGATCTCAAGCTCGAGCGCCGAGTTGACGAACCGCAAGGCAAGTTCTTCGTCCCCATCCGCAAGAAGTTTTTCGGCAAGGCCCTTGTAGCTTAAAAGAAGGTTGTGGACAACATGGTCATAGAACGGCATCTCCACCGTCATCTTTTGCAGGGCGCTTTGAAAGAACGTGACCGCGACATCCGCGCTGCCACGGTGAAGGGCCTGTGTGCCCAAGTCCAACTCTTGCTGCAGAACGTTGACCAGGTTCTGATCAAGCTGGGAAGCACCACTCACTTTGGGGGCATGCTGCATTGATAAGTACTTCTAAATAACTGAAACTGCTGTGTTTCAGGGTACAATAAAGGCAAAGTCCGCGTCAATCATTTTTTGAAACTGAGCTGATCCAGAGTCAGGATCGTCCCCTGAGGACCTCATAGTTTCGTGAATTTTCGTGTTCTGATCCGTGTACTTCGCGGTCCAGGCTTCCGGCTTCGCCACCACGAAGCAGGACGAAATAAGGCGAAACACACGAAACAAAAGCCGCTTAGTTTGACTTGATCCTATTTGGCCAAGCCCAGATTCGCTACAACCGGTGAGGTGATCATTTGATGAATCCGGCGGTTCTTAAAAGATCGAGGATCTTGCGGGCGTTGTCGGCAGCGGTTGAATTTACCGTATTCAGAACGATCTCGGCTGACTCCGGTTCTTCATACACATCGTTTATTCCGGTGAAGTCTTTTATCTCGCCGCGTCGCGCTTTTGCGTACATTCCTTTTGAATCGCGGCCTTCGCAAACCTCTAGCGGCGTATTGACGAACACTTCAAAAAAATTGCCATCGGCGAACATCTGTCTCACCTGATCGCGGCTCTCGCGGTAAGGGCTGACGGCCGCGCATACTGCAACGCCGCCGTGGCGAACGATCTCGGATGCGACAAAGCCGATGCGGTTTATGTTGATATCGCGGTCTTCACGCGAAAACCCGAGGCCTTTTGAAAGATGCGTGCGGACAACATCGCCATCCAGGACGGTCGCCTGACGGCCTGCCTCGAGCAGCATTGTCACAAGAATCTCGGCCGTGGTCGATTTGCCTGCGCCGCTCAGGCCCGTGAACCAAACGCAAAAGCCCTGACGCAGCCGCGGCGGATGAGATTCCGCCAGGATCGCGGCAACTTCTTTCCGCGTGAACCAGGCCGGAAGCTCAACGCCCTTGCCGAGATAATTCTCGCGGATCTGAGTGCCGGACAGCGACAAGGTCTTGCTGCCAGCGGCGATCTTACCCACCTCTTCATAACGGTCTTCATTAGGCAAATACGCAAACTCTTCGAAGGCGATGA
>JADYZI010000436.1 GCA_020853255.1 Acidobacteriota bacterium | reverse complement strand
CTGCAAAGATCAGAAAGAGAATTGCGAAGATCTTGGTCTTCTGAGCGATGAAGTCCATTCAACCTCCATCTTCGCGGATCCTCAAGCGACATCCGCGAAGGGTTTTGCAAAGGCCGTGCCATTGTTCGTTCCGTCTCGAAAGCCAGCACAAACGGCGGTATTACCGAGTTCCGCGGTATCCTGACAGGCCGAGTGAATTTTTGCTGCTGACAATTTCGTAGATAGGATGCACGATTTCGGGCAAAGGTTTTTTCACCGGAAGGATTTTGAGTTCAGGCTTCAAGCGGTTCGGCACTAGGTGCCGACCACCTGAAGGCGTGACCTCAAATGTGCTCTTTGATCATTGGAGTATAGGATGTCCACCGCCGCGGCTGTGGTCGGCGGTTTGCGAGTATCGGCGCCGATCATTGTGATATAGCACGAGGTGCTCGCCTTCAAATCGAACAATGTCCGCGACCCGGCTAAGATCACCCCGATGCTCGGCAATAAGGAAGGCTGCCGGCGAATTTGATATCACCATTCCGGCGGCATAGATATAGCCGCCTTTGTCATAGTCAGTGCCGGCATACTGGCCTGCTCCAACCGCAAGGTCAGGCGAATAATTGCCGTCGGCGTTCTTCTGGCGGTCGGGCTTAGCGATAAAGACGGTGTAGTCAGAATAGTTCAAGAGCCGCGAATACCCGTTCCTGCGGGCGGCCGCGAAAAGATCGGTAAGGCCCCGGTCGATAGCACTCAGCATCGCGGCGTTCGGCCTGGAAACCGCGTAGATGCGCGCACCGCGAGGTGTTCGCAGCGCGACAGTGAAACGGTCACCGCTGATCCGCTCCGCTTCGCGCAAAGCCCTGCCGCTCTGTGCCGATGCCGACTGAACGAAACCGGCGGCAAATATTGTCGATACGATAAGCAGCAAGAATAAAAATCGCATTTTCCAAACCCTCCGTGCTGATCGTACCTAACGGCAAATCCCGTGCCGCAGGCGCGGACACTCTGGCCACCGCGCTATTTGCCCGGTTTATAGCTGCGGGCCGTATGCTCTTTTAGCTGTGCGGGATAGAAGTAAACCTCACGCAGGTCTCCGGTCGAATAGCGTTCTGCCTGGTCCTTGAAATGTTTTGATGCGGGATGGCCGCTTTCTCCACCGGCGGTCACAGCAATGGCGCGGACGGTTTTGCCAAATTCTACGACCGCAACAAAGCTGTTCCCACTGGTTCCGTACCATTTTTTCGTATTTCGGGTAGGCCGTGCACCGAACGAGGCAAGCGAACCCCAGGCTGCCGACGTAAATCCGACTGGAATACTTGGCCCGTCATCAGAGAAAGGCTGGACGATGTCTCCGGTCAAACGCTGGAATCGATTGATCTCGCCCCACGGGGTGTCCCATTTTCCAAAATCACGGGCGAGGCGTTCCGATGCCGAGACGACCGCCTGCAGCATTGTCGATGCATCGGCCTTCGTCGCAATAAATTCCGCCGGCGATATCCCGGCATTGCGTGCATTTGCCGCAACGCGGCGCATCAGGTCTTCGGCCCAGAATATGGCGAGGGATGTGGGAACAGAGTCCACCGACCAGCGAAGGTCCCATTTTCGCAGTACATCTATTTGCGAGGTGGTCTTCGCCTTTAGCGGATCAGTATCGGGCGCGGCATCCCATGCTTTTATTAACGCGGGAATCGGCTTTTCGAACCACGTCAGGTAGCTGTCGTATGCCGCCTCATTGAGTTTTTCCAGAGTAAAGTCCCGTCTTCCCTCAAGCACGCGGATGGCGTGCAGGCCGCGGGCGCTCTCGGTTCCGGAATCGACATATTTTGGATAATCAGCCTGCTTCAAACTGCTGGGCCCCGCAGCCGACCACGGCCAGTTGTTGCTGTTGTAAACCCATCCGGAGGCCGGATTCACAAGGTGCGGAAGCTCAGAGTAATTTAGTATTCCGCGATAAGTCGTGCCCGGATCGCTGCCATCGACAGGAAGCCGCCAGTTATACTTGTCGTCGCGGCGGGGAACGTAATTGACGTGGAAGTAGGCGATGTTGCCGTCGGCATCGGCATATAGCGTGTTGTTCGAAGAATTTGCCTTGAGCTCCATCACCTTTTTGAACTCGACTAGATTTTTCGCTTTAGTTCTGCCATACGATTGCATCAACGCTTTGACCGGTTCGTGCATAAGCGAGATCGATATCCAGTCGCCGCTTGCATCTTTTCGTATTATCGGCCCGTGTTCGGAATAGAACACTTTGAATGTGCGGGACGCGAGCTGGCCGCCGGCCGTCTTGAATGGCACGGAAATGGTACGGGTGCGAAACGGAACCAGGCGAGCGGGTTGAACTGTATAGAAATAACCGCCGTCTTTTTCAACCGGCTTCTCGCGGTATTCGTCTATTGCGTCCACCGCGCTTGAGGTATGCATCCAGCCAAGCCGGTCGTTGAAACCCTGATAGATAAAGAATTGCCCCCACGTGACGGCGCCGTAGGCATTCAGGCCCTGGGCGCTTGTCATCTGTAGTTCCGAGCGGAAATAGAACGACGTGTGCGGATTGATCAGAAGCAAGGCATTGCCGCCGGTCGTGTTCTTTGGTGCGATGGCGATGCCGTTTGACCCTTTCGGTTCAGGTGGGAATATTTCGTCTTCGGTTTGCAGCAATGCCTGCGCCGGTGCCGAACTGTCATACATTGCGCGAAGCGGGCCGAGATCGATCGTCTCAATATCACCGCCGATGCTGCCCTCGCGGAAGCTCAACGCCATCCATGGCTCGAACTTTGTGATGACGCGCGGTTTTACATCCGTGTGCGTTGCGAGGTAATAATTCAATCCGTCGGCCCAGGCCGTCATCAATTGTTTCAACCAGGGCGGGCTTGAGGCATAATTCTTTTTCAGCTCCGCCGGGTCGATGAACATCTTCATCCGAAGGTCGCTCCAAATTGCCGATTCACCCTCGGCTTCGGCGAGGCGGCCAAGCGAGTTAAGATAATTTGTCTCGATACGATTGAAATCGTCCTCGGCCTGGGCGTATATCATCCCAAATACCGCATCGGCGTCAGTTTTGCCGACGACATGGGCGATTCCCCAATCGTCCCTGGTGATCGTCACGTTCACAGCCCGTGTTTTCCCCGCCAGGGTTACGGTTGAACTACCAGCGAACGCCAACCCGGCGAACACCGTTCCGACGAGCGCCACGGCCAGGCAGAAATATTCTCGCGATCTCGGTTTCATAGGCCTCCTGTTTGCTAACTCAGACATTCTACGCGAGAATTCGCCGACTGCAATGCCGGGCAGCGTGTATTTCTTAGGGAATTATTCGCCAAACACGTTTTGATCTGACAGGTTGGCTTGGAGTTTCGGGTGTAAGTAACTAAAGTCACCATAGGGAGGAGCGCCTTCTGCTACCGTTAATGCCATGAAGCTAAGGATCAAGGGTAATTCCGTTCGGCTGCGGCTGACCCGGCCTGAGGTTGAGCGGGTGGGACGCGGCGAGATGGTCGAAGAGCGTGTCGAATTTGGTGCCGGTATGCGCACTTTTACATACGCGGTCGAGCCCTCGAGCGCAGCTGAGAGCGTGGCCGCAACGTACGACGGTGACCGGCTTGCGGTGATTCTGCCGAACCGGCTTGGAGCCGATTGGGCTGCCACGGACCTGGTTGGGATAGAGAATGGCGACGGAAGTCCGGCTGTCCTTGTGGAGAAAGATTTTGCATGTACTACATCGCGGCCGGAGGAAGATGAAAGGGAAATGTTTCCAAATCCGGCCGCGGCCGACTAGCCGATTTTCCTTTTCGGGAACCGACGGAGTATACTTTATAAAATATCACTCCGACGGCAATTGATCTGCCGCAGCATTCTAACTTAAGGATGAAAAACGGCTGGCCGCCAAGACTGAGTAACTTGATGGTTCAGCGTGGCCGAATTCTAAGCAAATGCAACGATCAAGTCGATGAATTACCGTAATCCAACCCTTCTCGGCATCGCGGCGTCCGCGATCCTCACGGTACTCGTTATCGCAGGATCACGTAACCTCGAATATTTCGACCCGGCCCTTTTTGGGTACACCATTGCCAGCATTGTTGCGCTTGGTGCAATAGTGTTTCGCTACGCGTTGTGGCTCCAGCGGCCCGCAACCCGGGCGTATTTTTGGCGCGGCCTGGACCTTTTCTTTAAGCGCGATCGTATAGGAAAAAACGCGGCATCGGCTGCCGGGACCATCGCAACCAATCTGATCGAGCAGCGCTTTATCTCAAAGCGCAGCTTTACGCGCTGGTCGATGCATTTTCTGATCATGTGGGGATGCATTCTATCGGCCCTGGTCACATTCCCGCTTGTTTGGGGATGGGTTCATTTTAAGCTTGAGGGAGATCGCGGCTATAGGGCGTATCTATTCGGTTTTTCTACCGTTGTGCTGGACGGGCGAAGTGTTCTGGCATGGATCCAGTTTCACGCTCTCGATTTCACTGCCGTTATGGTGCTTGCCGGATGCGCCATAGCCATTCACCGGCGTCTTACGGATCGCGGAGCGATCGCATCGCAAACATTTCTTCTCGATTTTACGCCGCACATGCTGCTGATAGCCGTTTCGGTCTCAGGGCTTATGCTTACCGCGTCAAGCCTTTGGTTCGCCGGCTATATGTATTCGTTCATCTCGCTATCGCACCAGGCACTCGTCATCATGACGCTGTTTTATCTGCCGTTCGGGAAGCTTTTCCATATTGTCCAGCGGCCAGCGTCGATCGGCGTTGAGTTATATCAGCAGCGGTCGCGTGAGATGGAACAGGCGGTTTGCCCGCGATGCGGAACGATGTTCAGCGGGCAGCTCTGGATCGACGATCTCAAGAAGGTCGTTGATCGGCTTGGATTCGACTATCGGATGGGCGACGGCCATACGCTCCAGGATTACTGTCCGCGATGTAAACGGCTTCTCCGCGGCCACGCCTATGCCGGCCTTGCGGAGAAGAGCGAACCGGTATTCTACGGCGACCGGATGAAGATGCACGACGAGCGGTTCCCGTGATGGCAATTGCAAAGGCCATTGCTGTTTGGTTTTTGATAATTCTGGCGGAAAGCATCTTAGGAATCGCCCGAACGCTGATGCTTGAGCCGCGCCTCGGCAGCCTTAGGGCCCGGCAGATCGGCGTCTTCGTTGGATGTGCAGTGATCTATGCTTTCGCATGGCTCCTTATCCGATGGCAGGGAACTTGTTCAAGGCCGCAGCTGTTACTTATCGGAACGCTTTGGGCGGTTCTGACGATAGGTTTTGAGATCGGGCTTGGCCGTTTGCTCGGACTCAGATGGGACCGTATTACTGAAGATTACGATCCGGCCCGCGGCGGCCTGATGATCTTTGGTTTGATATTCATGATCTTAGCTCCGCTGCTGGCCAATTGGGCACGGCGAAACGAATAGTTTTAAATGTCAAAAGTACAAAATCTAGAAAGGATACTCGAGGAATTTGGCCCGCATCTGCATGATGCACCAGATGAAGGCTGGCTGGCCGATCGTGTTATCGACCGAATGGTGCCGACGCATTGCCCGTATTGCGGCGTCCAATGCGGAATTAACCTGCTCGTCGAAAACGAAAAGGTCGTCGGGTTTGAACCGCGATATGATTTTCCTGTCAACGATGGCCGGCTTTGCCCAAAGGGCGTAACGGCTTATTTGCAGGTCCATCATCCCGACCGGCTCACGCATCCGCTGATAAAGCGGAACGGCAACTTTGAACAGGCGAGCTGGGACGAGGCGCTCGATCTTGTCGTCGCAAAATTCAAGGAGATCCAGGCAAAGTACGGGAAGAACGCGCTTGGCGTTTATTCCGGATCGTCGCTGACGACGGAAAAGACATATCTTGCCGGCAAGTTTGCCCGCGTTGGTCTGGGCACAAAATATGTCGATTACAACGGACGACTTTGCATGGTCAGTGCCGGTGCGGGCA
The DNA here is from genome assembly GCA_020853255.1 of Acidobacteriota bacterium. Next base: position 8,566 of record JADYZI010000436.1, on the reverse strand, counting down.
ATTATAAGGCCTTTGGCGTTGACCGTGCGGCAAACCCGTGGTCGGACATACCGATGGCCGAAGTTCTGATAATTGCCGGATCGAACTGCGCTGAGACCTTCCCTATCCTCAACAAATTCCTTTGGCAGCAGCGTGACAACGGCGGCCGCTGGATTATTGTTGACCCCCGGGCGACGCCCACCGCGCGGCAAGGCGACCTGCACCTGCAGCTAAAGCCCGGCACCGACGTAGCGGTTGCAAACGGGATACTCAACGTCATCATCCGCGAAGGGCTGATCGACAACGATTTTATTGCTGCCCACACCAACGATTGGGAAGCCGCGCGGGCGGCCGCCGAAAAATTTACGCCCGATGTGGCATCGCAGATATCAGGCGTTCCGGCTGAAAGGATCGTCGCCGCCGGCCAACTGTACGGCCGCGCCAAAACGGGCATGATCATGCATGCCCGCGGTATTGAGCACCACAGCAACGGTGTTGACAACGTGTTGAGCTATATCAACATTGTTCTCGCGACAGGCAAGATCGGCTCCGCCGGGCGCGGATACGGCACTATCACAGGCCAGGGCAACGGCCAGGGCGGGCGGGAGATGGGGCAAAAAGCAGACCAGCTTCCCGGCCAGCGCTCGATCAGCGATCCGGAACACCGCAAGTATATTTGTGAGGTTTGGGGCATTTCCGAAGACGAACTTCCCGAGGCCGGCGTTTCCGTTGTCGAAATGTTCGACAAGATGCGCGAAGGCGAAGTGAAAGGCTTTATTTCACTCTGCAACAACGGCATGGTCTCGTTGCCGGACGTCAATCGCATTCGGCAGTCGCTCGAAGGGCTTGAGTTCAACGTCAATATCGATTTTCTGATGTCCGAGGCCTCAAGATATGCGGATGTCATTCTGCCGGGAACAAGCTGGGCAGAGGACGAAGGGGTCACCGCCAGTGCCGAGGCCCGTGTCATCAAGATAAATAAGGCGATAGAACCTATCGGCGATTCGCGGACCGACTGGTGGATACTGTGCGAGATAGCAAAACGTATGGGCCGCGGAGAGTTTTTCAAATTTAGCAGTCCACGCGACATCTTTGATGAGATGCGCGTTGCGTCAAAGGGCGGCAAGGCCGATTACTATGGAATGTCGTACGAGAAGATCGAACGGCAGAACGGCGTGATGTGGCCTTGCCCGACAGAAGAAAGCACCGGAACGCCGCGGATGTTTGAGGACTTCAAATTCTATCTTCCGGACGGCAAGGCAAAATTCCACCCGATCGAATACAAGGGGCCAAAGGAAGTACCGGACGAGGAATATCCGCTTATCCTGACGACGGGCCGTGTGGTTTATCAATATCTCTCGGGCAATCAGACACGGCGGATAGGCTTTCTTGTCCAGCAATGTCCTGAGCCGTATGTGGAGATACATCCCGAAACGGCCGCAAAACTTGGGATATCTGACGGCGAACGGGTTAAGGTACTTTCGCGACGCGGCGAAGGTGTGTTTCCGGCACTTGTTGTAAGCACCATTCGCCGGGACACGATATTTATTCCGTACCACTGGGGCGAACAGCAGGCGGCGAATCAACTGACAAATCCTGCCCTGGACCCGGTTTCAAAGATCCCGGAATACAAGGCATGCTCGGCGCGGGTAGAAAGAATACACTCGCGCGAACTTCCGATACTTGGCACTGGAAGGAAAGGAGCGAGCCAGAGTGAGGTGCAGCGGGGGAAATAGCCGGCTCGCAATGTGCGGCGGCAGTTGTTTATAAACAAGGAGGATGCATGAAACTACTAATTCCGATCGACGGTTCTGAAAACAGTACGCTTGTGCTGCAAGAGGTCGCCCGAAATTCCTGGGGTCCGGGCAGCGAAGCGAAGATCATTCACATTGTCGAAGCGCCGTTTCCGGTTACTGACCTGATGGGCGTTAACAGCGAGATCACCCGTGACATTCACACTGAAGCGGTCAAGAAGGGCAACGAGATACTTGAGGAGGCCGAGCAAATATTCAGCTCGACCGATAACGGACTGCAAATAACGACCGAAGTTATTACCGCTAGTCCGTTTCATTCGGCCGCCGAGGAAATAGTTGGCGCGGCCGAACGGGAAGGATCGGATCTGATCGTGATGGGTTCGCGTGGCTTGAGCGCATGGAAAAGATTGCTTATGGGCAGTGTTTCACAAGCTGTCGTCCAGCACGCACCGTGCTCGGTCGCGATCGTGCGTCCGAAACGCAACGTCGTCGATGGGGAAGATCGAACTTGAATAGGGGTGGAATATGAAAGAAACAATGTTCGTCGATCCGCAGCGGTGCATCGGCTGCCGTTCCTGCGTTGCCGCGTGCCGCGAGTGCTCGACACATAAGGGTTTCTCGATGATATTTGTCGATTATTTCGACAGGGCCGAGACGACCGCTACAATGCCGACCATCTGTATGCACTGCGTTGAACCGACATGTGCTCTGGTCTGTCCGGCCGACGCCATAAAGATGACCGAGGACGGCATAGTCATGACGGCGTTGAAACCACGCTGTCTGGATTGCCGAAATTGCGTCAATGCCTGTCCGTTCGGCGTGCCAAAATACAATTCGCAGATGCACCTGCAGATGAAATGCGATATGTGCTTTGACCGGACGTCCGAAGGCTTGAAGCCGATGTGCGCAAGTGTTTGCCCGACCGGCGCACTGTCGTTCGGCACGTACGAACAGATCGTTCCGCTTCGGCGGACAAAACCGGTCAATGTGCACGTTTTCGGCAACCAGCGTGTCGAGACAAAGGTCTATCTTATGCTGCCGACGGATTCAAACGAGGTGAGCGTTGAAGGCATCGATGCCGCCGACCCGGCGATCCATGAATCATGGATAGACACCCAGGCCGAGGAATCTGACAAGAGCAATCAATTTTAGTACGCCGTTTATTTCAATGGAGCCTATTTTATGAGTTCGAATTTGCCTGATGCGATCAAGGATGTCCTTTCAAACGAAAAGGACGTTCGGATAGCGACCGCACCTTACCAGGAGGAATTCCCGTACGAACGCGCTGACGAATCGCAGGTGACGCGTCGCGAGTTCTGCAACTTTCTGTTCGTAACGTCGAGCGCTCTTTTAGCAAGCTCTGCTGTATTTGCAGGCAAGGCGGTGTATGATGCGGGACAGCCGGAGCACTTCACGCCAATGCAGATCGAGGGCTCGGCATCACTTGAGCCGGGAAGCGCTCTAAATTTCAAATACCCCGGCGAACAGGACTCCGCGATCCTGGTGCGCGGCCCAAAAGGCGAATATTCCGCCTTTGGCCAGAAATGCACACATTTGACGTGCCCGGTTTACTATGCGAAGTCACATGACCGGCTGGAGTGCCCTTGCCACGAGGGAGGATTTGACGCCCGGACAGGCAATGTACTTTACGGCCCGCCGCAGCGGCCGCTGGACCGGATCGCGATCGAAGTTCGCGGCGACGAGGTTTGGGCGACCGGCGTGATCCGAGTGGGAGGAAGCGAGCATGGAAACATTTAATACTCGGTCTGATCAACAAGCAAAACGGAAAGCGGCAGAAGCTTACGGCCCAAATTGGCCGTCACATTTTCATGCAGGCAGACGGCCTCCCGAACCCGGCCGAACAGCCGTCTGGCAGGCTCGGCTTGTCCTTTTGGTGATGATCAACGTGGCCCAACTCTGGATACTTGCCGCAACTATTGAGGCCGCATTGGCCCGGGAATTTGACCAGCTTATTCCGCTCATCGCGGCTTCGGTCGCGTGCTGGGTAATTGCTCTCACCATCTTTTTGTGGTGGAAGCCGGCATCGGCAAAGCGGACAAGCACTGGGTACCTGCGCAAATAGCGGGAGCAGTATCCGATCTCGTCCGTCAGAACTTGATCTTCGTCGGGCTTTGCCTGTCTATTTGCGACGGTGTCTGAAATGACCAAAAGTCTGAGGCATCAATGCATTTTTGAACGCGGATCATGCAGGATTGAGCGGATCTATCCGTTTTGATCCGCTGGATCCGCATGATCCGCGTTCAAATTGCCTCTATTCTGGAGCAGGTAAAAGGTTTCAGACATCCTCGTCTCGGCCCCATCAGTCAGCGTGCGGCTTCGCCGCCTATGGTCGCCGGATAAGGCTAATTAAGTCAAGGATTTGCGGCATTGGCGGCAGAGCCGCGTTGAAAGTCAATACTCGGCGGAAAAGCATAGCTTTTCCGCAAATAGAACGGCAAAGCCGCGGTTGGAGCGAGTTTTGACATAGGCTCGTTCGCTTGGGCGCCGGCCATGGGTTGCCTTCAGGGTGCTGCGGGAGCGAGTTTTTCCGATCCATACATAAAAATGGCCCAATGAGCCAAACAACGTGGCAGAAAATAAAACTCTAGTAACCGGTAAGATCGCTGGGGCGATAGCTGACCTTTTCCCCGGCTATTTTGCTCTCGTCATGGCAACCGGCATAACGTCAATAGCTTCGCATCTGCTCGGGCTGGAGACGTTCGCCTGGGCGCTTGTTTATCTCAATACCCTTGCTTTCGCACTGCTCTGGATACTACTTTTGCTTCGTATTGTCCGTTTTCCGGACCGCATTCGCGTCGACCTCAGCAATCATGCCCGCGGGCCGGGTTTTTTCACGGTCCCTGCTGGTACCTGCGTGTTTGGAAGCCAGCTTGTGTTGGTGGTTGAACAATTTCAGCTCGCTCTTGTTTTCTGGTTCATTGGCCTCGTTCTCTGGACGCTGACGATGTACGGCTTTTTCATGGCGATGACAATTCGTGAGAACAAGCCCGCACTCGACAAAGGACTGAACGGAGCATGGCTTATCGCCGGGGTCGCCACACAGTCGATATCTGTTCTGGGTACGCTGCTTGCCGGGCATTATATGGCATATGCGGACCTTATACTGTTCTTTACGGTCTGCATGTTCCTGGTCGGTTGCCTGCTGTACTTGGTCATTATCACACTCATCTTCTATCAGTTCACATTTCTCAGTATTTCCAGCGAAACGCTGACGCCGCCGTACTGGATCAATATGGGGGCGGTTGCGATAACAACTCTTGCCGGGGCACGGCTGATCATCGCCGCTCCCGAATCTCATTTTCTGACTGAGATCGCGCCGTTTTTGCGCGGCTTCACGCTTTTCTTTTGGTCGGCCGGTACCTGGTGGATACCGTTGCTGTTCATGCTGGGCTTCTGGCGGCACGTTTATAAGCGGTTTCCGCTTCGCTACGATCCACAGTACTGGGGCATGGTGTTCCCGCTGGGAATGTACACCACCTGCACTTTCCAACTCTCGAAGGCGCTCGATTTTGAGCCGCTGATGTGGATACCAAGAGTATTTATCTATCTTGCGATCGCGGCCTGGGTTGCCGCGTTTGCGGGATTGATCTATACGCTTATCCCAAAACAGTCGCAGGATCCCGCCGCCGGTTGAGCCTGACGCGCGGAATATTTTCCACTGATCGGCATCCGCGTCCGCCGCCGCTGATTCGTCCGCGATTTGGCGGGATGTATCCAAAAATGTAATCATCCGATTGTGGACAGGATCGAGATCTTAGTTAAGACGGAGCTTTTTGGACAGCTTGACGGGCCGGTTCTAGATGTTCTTGCGTCGCGTGTGGTCGAGAAGCGGCTTGACCGGAATGAGATATTATTTCTCGCGGGTGACCCCGCCGCCGGGCTTTATGTTATCGCCGAAGGCTCGCTTCGGGCCTATCGCTCAGGCCCCGACGGACGGGAGCAGGTCATTCACGTCGAGCGGGCGATCACTACCGTTGCGGAAGTTCCGGTCTTTGATGAAGGCGATTATCCATCTACCGTTGCGGCCGAAGAGCCGTCACGTGTTTTCTTTATCGCAAAGGAAGATATTCGTTCGATCTCGACAAAACACCCCCAGCTTGCGCTTGCGGCGACAAAACTTCTGGCAACGCGCCTTCGCAAATGCGCCGAACTGGTTGAAACGCTATCGCTCCGTGAGGTCGGCCAGCGGATAGCAAAATTTATCCTGGAAGAGGCAGGCCGACGCGGAAGCCGCGATGGCGATTCGATCAGCTTTGTTCAGGAATTGACGCACAGCCAACTGGCCGCAAGGATCGGCACGGTCAGGGAAGTAGTCACAAGATCGATCCTTAGAATGCAGGCCGCTGGCCTGATCGATGTGGCCGGCAAGACGGTCAATGTCCCAAATGTCGATGCTCTAAGACGCTACGTGGGCTGATCGGCCAAACGTGCTTAATGTCAGTCAAAGCAGCGGTCCGGGACATTTTCCAACGTGTTTTTGATGAGCATATCGACGACGGCGTTGAAATCGCCGCCTGACTCTTCGAAAACTTTTAGTTGTTCATCTGCGGAGGTTCCTCGGTCGAGGATGGTGTGGACGTGCTCGATCTCTTTGCGTGAATCGAGCGGATCGACAACGTCATCGACAAACTCAAGCAGCTCGCGGATAAGGTCTTTTACCGGCACTTCCTTTTGTTTGCCGAGGTCGAGAAGCTTGCCGTCCAAGCCATAACGTATCGCCCGCCATTTATTCTCAAGGATCAGCCGCCGGTGATATATCCGCCAGCCGAGGTTGGAGTCAATCAGCCGGTGCAGTTTACAAACGATCGCCTGAAACAAGGCGGCTACCGCGATAGTGTCATCAACTCGGGTCGGTATATCGCAGACGCGGAATTCAAGCGTCGGGAATTTGTAATGCGGCCGCACATCCCACCAGATCTTGGAACCGTCAGGGATGCAGTTCATCTTTATCAGCAGATCGACATAACTTTGGTACTGCTGGTACGACTCAAAATGGTCAGGCACCTCCGTTCGGGGAAACTTCTTGAATACTTCAGAGCGGTATGACTTAAGGCCGGTGTTAAATCCCAGCCAAAACGGCGACGAGGTCGTCAGGGCCAAAAGGTGCGGCAGAAAATAACGGGCAGCGTTCATGATGTGGATGCGGCGTTCAAGATCGGGCACGCCGACATGAACGTGAACGCCGAAGATCAAAAGGCTGCGTGCCACCATTTGCAGTTCGTCAACCAGCAGCTTATAGCGGTCGCCGTCGTAGATCTCCTGCTCGGACCACTTTGAGAACGGATGCGTCGAAGCGGCGACGATCTCCATTCCTTTCTTACGCGCAAGGCCGGAAATGATGCATCGGAGCTTGCTGATATCTTCGCGCGCCTCCTGAATGTTCGCACAAACGCCTGTGCCGACCTCTATCATCGATTGGATCATCTCAGGCTTGATCTTTTCGCCCAATAGCAGTCGGCCTTCGTCAAGTATCTCCGAAACGTGCGATCTCAATTCTCGTGTTTCCGGGTCTACGATCTGGAATTCTTCCTCAATGCCGAGTGTGAATTGTTCGAACATATATTCAATTGGTATGCAGGCTGTCAGCCTGGAGCGTCCGACAAGCTATGTCTGTTCTACGGAGTGCCTTATCTTAGCACGTGCCAACGATTTCGCAAGAAAATTATTGCCGGCCCATTTCCTTTGCTACGGCCAGAAACGCTTCGGCCGCGTGCGATAGGACCGAATTCTTGCGATAGACGATATTCAGCTTTCGCTCAAGTTTCAATTCCGCGACTGACAGGCCAAAAAGCTGGCCGCTTTCTATCTCGCCCGCGGCCGCAAGTTTTGGTACAAGGGCCACACCGGCCCCGGTCTCAACAAGCTTTTTGATCGCTTCCAGCGACGGCAGTTCGACCGCAATGTTCAAGGTCGTCTTGTTCCGCTCGAACGTCTCAATGACCTTTCGGCGATATGGCGAGACCGCGTTGTGAGCAATAAATATCTCATTGCCCAACTCTTTTACAGAGACCGAACTCTTTCCGGCCAACGGATGGCCGGGAGCAACTATCAGCCTTAGCTCGTCGGTCAGGATCGGGACCGAACGGAGCGTTTCATCGTTCGGTTTGAATGAGATCACGCCAAGTTCTACCTCGCGGGCGGTGATCTCTTTAGGAATACGGCTGGCGACGCCCCGCTGCACCTCGATCTTAATATTTTGGTGCCGTTCGCGAAATGCTTCGATCACCGGCAGAATACAGAATACTGTATGTTCGTTCGCGGAGATCGTCACCTTGCCCTTGTGAAGGCCGCGAAGATCACGAATGGCATTGCCCGCCGCGTTCCGCAAGTTAAGCATCTGCTTTGCATATCCGACCAGGACCTCACCGGCAAAGGTGAGTGTGCCGTCTTTGGATGACCGGTCAAAAAGGGTTTCGCCGATCTCGGCCTCAAGCCGCCGGATCGCCTGGCTGACGGCAGGCTGTGTACGGTCAAGCAGTTCGGCGGCGCGTGAGAAACTTTTCTCACGAGCAACGGTCACAAGAACTTCAAGCTGATTAATATCCATTGTTGAGATCGCGGTATGTCCGACCTGTCTTACAAGTGATCACTATATTACAATATATTATGTAAGAAATGAAAAGATAACATTGACTTTCGTCCCCGGCACTAATAAGATTTCCGCTTGGATCGATAAGATCCATCGTCCGGACACGATATTTATTGACGGAGACCTTATGAAATCAGAAACGATCGCCATTTTCGACACAACTCTTCGGGACGGCGAGCAATCGCCGGGCTGCTCGATGTACCTTGATGAAAAGATCCGCATG
>JADYZI010000435.1 GCA_020853255.1 Acidobacteriota bacterium | reverse complement strand
GCTCTGGACATCGCAAGCAGCCAAAAGCGCAAGAACGGCGAGCGCGGATACGAGTGCGGCATGTTTCATGACCCGAATATCATACGCAAAAACACGCCCCGTTACCAACATGCCGTTCGCCTTTGCTCCCCTCCTTTGTAATGAGGGTAGCTGATGACTTGTTCCCCTCCTTACCAAGGAGGGGTGGCGGCCGCGTCGGCTGACGGGGTGGTTCTGATGCGTTATGGGGAAGGATGTGTTGAATAGTTTAGAGGTTGCGAATCTCGGATTGCGGATTTCGGATTCAACTCGCGCGCATTGAAATCCCAAATCTGCAATCCCAAATCCGCGATCGTGAAGAACCACCCCGTCTGCTCGCAAAAAAACGCTAGCATCCACCCCTCCTTTGTAAGGAGGGGAGCTGGTCGAATGCAGCGTCGCCTTGCGTTGCGTGTATAATGTCTAAAGATCGTATTTCTCACCATCGGAATATACTTCTATGAACACATCCGTATCGACGCGCAGGCTCGTCAGCGTGCTGGCCGCGGCGCTTATTCTCTTTACGCTGACGGCCGTTTCGCAGACGCGCGTCACGGACCTGAAGCCGACGGTCATTCTTATCTCGCTTGACGGGTTTCGCTACGATTATCTGGACAAATTCCGGCCGCCGACCCTGGCGCGGCTTGCATCCGAGGGCGTGCGTGCAAAGTGGATGACGCCGTCTTTCCCGACCAAGACCTTTCCCAACCATTACACGATCGCAGCCGGCCTGTATCCGGAGGACCACGGAATAGTTGAGAACAACGTCTATGATTTTGGGACCGTGTTCACGATGTCCAAGCCCGAACAGGTGCGGGACCCTCGTTGGTGGGGCGGCGAACCGATCTGGGTCACGGCGGAAAAGCAGGGACAGCGTGCGGCATCGTACTTCTTTGTCGGGACCGAAGCCCCGATCGAAGGGCGTCAGCCAACATATTTTAGGAACTACGACGGCAAGGTGCCGAACATAATGCGCGTCGATAAAGTTCTGGGCTGGCTCGATCTGCCCGCGGACAAACGGCCGACGATGCTGTCAATGTATTTTTCGACCACTGACGACGCCGGCCACGAGTTCGGCCCGGATGCGGAAGAAACACGCTACGCCGCACTGGAAGTGGACGGATATATCGCACGCCTGATGGACGGTTTGCGGCAGCGAGGCATAGAAGATCAGGTTAATGTCATCATCGTCTCCGACCACGGCATGGCGCCGTCGTATGCGAAGAACGCCACGTATCTTGACGACTCATTCGACTTCAAACTGGCGGAACGCATCCTGTGGACGAACGAGATCGTGCAGATCTTTCCAAAGGAAGGCGAGACCGACGCCATCTACGACAAGATCAAGGCCCTGCCGCACACAACCTGCTGGCTAAAAGGAAAGATACCGGAGCGGCTGCACTACAACCACGGTGCTCGCGTTGCGCCGATCGTATGTTCGTCGGAGATCGGCTGGATAACGACGAGCCGCAAACGGTTTAACGATTTTTACAAAGACATGGACGAACTCGACCGCCCGCGCGGAGCACACGGCTATGACAACCGGTATCAGGAAATGCAGGCTACGTTCATCGCCCACGGCCCCGCATTCAAACGCGGTTACGTCGCGGAGCCGTTCGAGAATGTAAATGTGTACGAACTGATGTGCAAGGTCCTTAACCTAAAACCAGCCAAAAACGACGGCCGCCTCGAAAGCGTGCGCGGAATGTTGCGGTGATCTAACCACAGAGACACAGAGGCACAGAGGTAAGATCGGCTAGGCCGCCCACTGCTCGACTCGATAAAAACTCAAAGCACTTTCCCTTCTATTCTTCTCTGTGTCTCTGTGCCTCTGTGGTTAGCCGCCTGCCCGCCGGAGAGCTACCACCGCGATCTCGGGCGGGACGAGGAACCTGAATGGAAGTATGCTCGTCCCGATACCCGATGTGACGAAAACATCTATTCCGCTGTCGCGGACGTGGCCGCGGGCAAATTTCTGCCCGAACATTGACGGCACGACAGGTGCTCCGATAACGGGAAGACGTATTTGGCCGCCGTGCGTGTGGCCGGCGAACAGCACCATCGGGTCAGGCGTTATGCGAAGGTCGCCTGTTATGATCGGCACGACATCGGGGCTGTGCTGCAAGACGATCACATTTCCCTTCCCGTTCGTCGGTTCAAGCAGCTTCTTTACTGCATCGGAATACACTTTCCATTCGCCGATCGTTGTGTGGTCTTTTAATCCCAACACACGAAGTTTTTGCCCGCCACTGAGCCTTATTTCCGCGAGCTTTCCGTTCAATACGGTGTAACCCACCCGCTCAAACGCACGCTCGACGGCCTGCGGATCGTACCACTCGTCATGATTTCCAAGCACAACATAAACACCGAACTGCGCCCGCAGCCCGGACAGCCCCTCGGCTATCTCCGCCGGTTCCATCTTCACTCCGCGCCTTCCGTCAGGCATACGGCCGCTCGCCTGTGAAACGTAGTCGCCAAGCAGAAAGATCGCGTCCACATTCTGCGCGTTCGCCGCCTCGACTATTTTGCTGAGTTTGTCCGCCGTGACGTCATTTGAACCAGCGTGAATGTCGGATATCAACGCGACACGAAATCCGTTGAACGCTGGGTCCCAATCGGCGATATCCATTTCGTAGCGGTTTACTACCAGCCGGCTTGGTTCAATAAAATATCCGTAACCGACGCACAGCAGACCAACGGCGAGGCACGCGACAGTTATCAGCAAAAGAGATCTGGTGGTCGGCATCTATTCCGCGGCCCTCAGTGTAACGACCGCGATCTCGGGCGGCACGCCGAAGCGTATCTGCGGCCCGGTGCATCCAATGCCGGAGGTCACGAACACATGTTTGCCGTCCGCAACGGCCTCGCCTTTCATAAATCGCCGGTCGTTGACCCACGCCATCGGCCCAAAGAACGGGAAACTCACCTGCCCGCCGTGCGAGTGCCCCGCAAGCATGATCGATATGTTCCCCGACACCTTTAATAATGAATCCGGATTATGCGTAATGGCGATGATGTTGCGTGTCTCCGCTGTGATATTCTCCGGCACGGGGACGCGGCGGTGTTTCCACAGGTCTTCTATCGCCCACAGGTTAAGCGTTTCGCCGCCGATATCTATCGGGACGACCTCATTCTCGATCACATCTATACCAACACGTTCGAATTCGCGCCGAATAGAGGCTTCGTTGTGCCACCAATCATGATTGCCTATCACGGCAAAGGTCCCGTACTTCGCCTTAAATCCGGCGAGGCCGTCGGCGATCGTCGCCACCGGCATTCGCAGTTCGGTCCGGTCGGTACCTTCCGGCTTGTTCAGCGCTCCGCGGTCAAATTTTCGCTCCGAAACATAGTCGCCAAGCAGAACTATCAGGTCCGGCCGCAACTCATTTGCACGCGTGACGATCTCGCGCAGCTTTGCTTCTGTCACAGCGTTCGAACCGCCGTGGATATCGGAAATGGCAACGATCTTCAGGCCGTTTAGCTTCGCGCTAAAGTTAGGAACCGCAAGCGCGGCTTCGGTAGTGACAAGGCGCTTTGGTTCAATAAAATACGCATAGGCGAGCGTGGCCGTGATCAGCGTAACAACCGCAAGGATCGACACTCCGGCCCACTTCAAGAATCTTCTCATTACAATATTAAACGCCGTGGCGGAAGTATTCGTTCCATCTTCGATCGACCAAGCTTACAGTCTCGTCCGCCGCTTCGGCCTCTTTCGGATACCAGGGCTTCATTCTTGCGTCGATCACTATCGGCGCGTCATATCCGATGTGGCTGTTCTTTACGGTGACGTTTCTGGCAAAGATATCGGTCGCCGGATTAAAGCGTGTCCACGTGGCCCAAAGGAACTTGTCAGTTGAGCGGGCAACGCTTACATCGTCGTGAAGCACAACTACCTGCCATTCATCGAATTTTCCGGCACGAGCGATGCGCGACGCCAGATCCTTGTCGTTTGGGTAAGTATCGCCCTCCACAACAATGCACCCGGCGCAGAACGGTTCGGCCCGCGTGATGCCCGCCGGCAGTTCACCGTGAAACTCGCGCGCAAGCTCACGCCGCTCATCGCCCACGCCGATCAAGATCGACTTGCTCCCGTGATTGATCTTTCCGCTTGCATAATCCAGTGTATCGAATGCGGTTTGGTTGAATACAAACAGATCACGCTGCCAATCAACGCGCGCAAGGATATGTTCGAAAAGCTGCTTGAAATCGCGAAGATCCTGCGGCGTGTCGGTCAGCAGCAGGAATTTTGTCAACGCAAGCTGGCCTTCGCCAAGGATGCGAAAACCGGCTGATAAGGCCTCGCGCGAATATCTTTCTTTCACAACGGCCGCCGCAAGCGAATGAAAGCCGGTCTCGCCATAACTCCAAAGATCGCGGACCGCCGGCATCACCAGCGGGAATAACGGCGAGAGCAGCTCCTGCAGATAATCGCCGAGAAAAAAGTCTTCCTGCCGCGGCTTTCCAACAACAGTCGCCGGATAGATCGCGTCCTTGCGGTGAAAGACGGCCTCTGTCCGAAATACAGGGTAATCGTGCGTCAGCGAATAATAGCCATAGTGATCGCCGAACGGGCCTTCCGGCCTGCGTTCGTGCGGCGGCACATGGCCGCACAGTGCGAACTCTGCTTCGGCAATAAGCCTGTGGCCGTTGGCCATCGGGTTCGCGGCGGTCGCCAGTTTTTCACCGGCCAGCAGCGAGGCGAGCATCAACTCAGGCACATCTTCGGGCAGCGGAGCGATGGCCGAAACTATCAACGCCGGCGGCCCGCCGAGAAAGACCGTGACCGGCAGCTTTTCGTCCTTCTGTTCGGCTTCGAAATAATGAAATCCGCCGCCCTTGCCGATCTGCCAGTGCATTCCGGCCGTGGCCTTATCGTACCGCTGCATCCGGTAAATGCCGAGATTCGATTTGCCTGTTGAAGGGCTTTCGGTATAGACCAGCGGAAGCGTGTTGAAATGTCCGCCGTCCTCGGGCCAGAGCTGAAGCAGCGGCAGCTTCTCTAGATCGATCTCAGGTTGGCGGGATTCGAGGATCGGAGCACGACTGACCGTCTTTGTCCCGATCTTCAATGCTGAAAAGCCCATGTCCCGAAATCCCCAAAGCTTTCCAAGCCTAGGCGGGACCAAACTTTCCGCCATTTCCACCGCCCGCTTTACAAATTCCTGCGGCCTCTTGCCAAATGCAAGGTCAACGCGCTTGTTCGTGCCGAACAAATTTGTGACGACAGGGAACGGCGAGCCCTTTACGTTTCTGAAAAATAGGGCCTTGCCGCCGGCGTCGATCACGCGGCGATGGATCTCGGCGATCTCAAGATGCGCATCGACCTCCGCCGAGATCTCGATGATCTCATCTTCGCGGCGGAGGTTGTCGATAAATGAACGTAGATTTGAATGCATAGGCGGCCGGCGGTCGGCCGTATAAACGGAAGCAAAGGATCGATGGGAAAGGAGGCCAGGCCGTTGCTCACGGCCTCCTTCAACCGGGCAAACGCCTGCTACTTAAGATCACCTTTCCGAAGCGATTCGCTGTCAAGATCAAGTTCGTCAGCCTTGACGACATTGATCTGCGCATTTGGAAAACGCTTGGCAAGATCGTCTTTGAAAACGCTGTAGTCACCGACAATGATCATATCGCCGCCAAAAAGGTCCGCGGCCGCGAACGATCGGACATCGGCCGCCTTGACCGCATTAACGCCGGCCGTGTACTTATTCAGCTCTGACGGCGGAATTCCAAACGTGTACAGGTCGGCCAAGGCGCCGGCGAGTCCCTGGGTTGTCTCCAGCGTCCTTCCAAAGCCGCCGGTCAGGCTCGATTTTCTTGGGATCAACTCATCGTCCTCCGCGGTCGTATCCGCGAGCCGCTTGATCTCGGCGATGACAAGCTCAGCAACCTGGGCTGCCGATTCGTTCTTAGTTTGTGTTCGCGTACTGAAATTTGCCCTGCCCGCACGCCAGCCAAAGCCGCTTCCCGCGCCGTAGCTGAGGCCGCGTTTTATGCGGATCTCTTGATTCAGCCGTGACGAATAGCCTCCGCCAAGCACCGAGTTGAGAACGGATGCCGGATAGAATTCCTTTGAGGCACGGCCGATTCCGCGTATCGGTTTCAGATAACTGACCGACGCCTGTCCTGACTTTGGCATATCAACGACGAGAAACCGGGCAACAACTTCTTTGTCCGTCCCGGTCGATGCCGTCATACCTTTTGTTGAACCCGAACCGCTCATTTCCCCTTGCCAATTGCCAAAATACTTTTCCGCGGTCGCTATCGCCTTTTGACTGGAAATATCGCCGACAAAGATCAGGACAGCCTCCGCCGGAAGATAGTTCTTTTGGTAGAATCCCGCAACGTCCGTCCGCGAGATCGCTTCGATGCTGTTCGGCGTGCCGCCCGCCGGATGTTCGCCGAAACTGAACTTGGCCGCTACGTAATTACCAAGAAATCCAGGCTGGGTCAGGTTGTACGTCAGTTCATCCAGGGCCTGCGACTTTGCGAGTTTAAGCTCATCCTCAGCAAATGAAGGGTTCAGCGCGACATCCGCGAAAATGTCCATCGCCTTGTCGAACTTATCCGAGGTCACTGAAACGCCAAGCGTCGAGCTCTGCCATCCAGCCGAAGAGAAGATCGAAGCACCGAGAAACTCCATATCTTCCGCGATCTGCGTTGCCGAACGGGTTTTGGTCCCTTTTGTCAGCAGGTCGGCGGTAAGGTTGGCCAGGCCAGCCTTTTTCGGGTCTTCGACACTTGCACCGTTCTTTACAAGAAGTTCGACCGTTACGAGCGGAATTCCCTTTTTCTCAATGACCGCGACCGTCAAGCCGTTCTTGAGCTTTACTTCCTTGACCGACGGTACGGCCACCGACCGTTCCGCACCCGGAGCGGGAACCGTTTCCTGAGCGTGGATTTTAACCACAGAGACACAGAGACACAGAGATATTAAAGAAAACAAAAGAGCAGTGTTCAGAGATCGCTTTCTGAAAATTCCTCCGTGACTCTGTGTCTCTGTGGTAAACATCGTTTGTCTCATTGCGCTCCCTCCGCCGGTTTTGCCTGGTTATAGTAGATGACCACGCGGTTGTTGTTCTTGAAATATTGATTCATCACACGCTTTACATCGTTTGCCGTGACCGCCTGAAGCCGGCTGACGACGGAGTTCACCGCTTTCGGGTCACCCTGATAGGCGACCGCGCGTTCGATCAGAATAGCTTTTCCATCATTTGTTTCGCGGCCTCTGATAGCATCCGCGATCAGGCCGTTCTTGGCCTTTTCCAGTTCTTTGGCCGTAACGCCGCCTTCTTGTATTTTCTTCAATTCCGCAAGCCACGCCTTTTCGAGATTTTCCGATGTTCCCTTTTCCGATCCGATCCCGATGAACGACATCCTGCCGCCTTCGGTGTTCAGTTCCAGATCGAGATCGGCCTCCTGGGCGATCTGCTGGTCGCGAACAAGCGATTGATACAGCCGCGAACTTTCACCGCCGGACAAGATCGCGGCGGCGATCCGCAACGCCGGAATATCCGCGCTGTTCGAACGCGGGGCCCGATAGACAACGGCTGTCGCCGGGAAAGGTACGCGCGGGCCCGTCTCGTTAAAGCGGCGTTCAGTTGTCCACTCAGGTTCGGTAAGGGTTACCCTCGGTATCTTGCCCGTCGGTTTCGGGATGCGGCCGAAATATTTATCGACCCAGGCGTCGAGCTGCTTCTGATCGAAATCGCCGACCACGATCAGCACCGCATTGTCCGGGCGGTAATAGGTTTTGTAGAACGCCTCGGCATCCGCTCGCGTCGCGGCACTTAACTCGTCAAGGTTCCCGATCACACCGCGTTTGTACGGATGCTTCTGAAACGTCAGGTCGTCAAGCAGCCAATATAGTTTGCCATATGGCGGCGCAAGCACACCCTGCCGGTATTCTTCCTTGACCACTTCGCGTTCGGAGGCGAAATTCTTTTCATCGACGTTCAGGTTGACCATCCGGTCAGATTCGGCCCAGAGCAGGGGTTCAAGATAATTCGACGGCACGACCTCATAGTAATTCGTGAAATCAGGCCAAGTCGAAGCGTTGTTGAATCCGCCAACGTCCTCTGTCAACCGGTCCATTTTTTCGTTCGGCATGTTCTTCGTCGCCTTGAACATCATATGCTCGAACATATGCGCAAAACCGGAGCGGCCCGGCGGGTCGTTCTTGCCGCCGACGTCATACCAAACATGGATGGACACCGTCGGATTGGAATTATCCTCGACCGAAACGACCCGCAGGCCGTTTGCTAGCGTCCGCTCCTTTATATTGATGGGCGGCACATTCAACTGAGCGACGACAGCCGTTGATGCCAGCATCGCAACCATAAACAAAAGAATGATTTTTCTCATGATCAGATCCCGCGAAAGATATATATATTCTACGCGAATATTGAAAATAGGTTTAGCGGAGCACGAGATGGAGGAGAGGTATCTTTACAGCTTCAGTGAACGAGAGTATCTGAAAAGACTTAAACTCTGGGGAATCAAGGCATTTTTAAACGCGGATAAGGCGGATCAAGATGGATAGATCCGTAAAAATCCGCTTGATCCGCCCGATCCGCGTTCAAATTGGCCCTATTTCAGAATCGATTTATTGGAGGGTTCCGACGCCGCAGGCGCTGAAGCGCCCGGTTGGCTGGTTTATTCGGCTTTTGATCAAGTGCCTTGCGTTCTTCGGCAAAACGCCTGCGAAGCTCGCGGAAGCGAACAAGCTGCTGCGGGGTCAGCAGCTTGCGGACGGCAAGTTCGTTGGCAAACTTTATCCGGGCAAGTTCGGCCTGGGCCGATTGAAATTCGGCGAGTTTTGCGTAAACGTCAGAATCAACAACGTAGTCGCCGTATATCGCAAGGTTCAGGTCACGCTGAGCATCTCTAAAGCGTTTTCGGGCCGCATCTTCGACCGGCTTTCGTTCGCGATTGAGCTTGACGACCGCTCGGACCTGTTCAGGAGAAAGCCCAAGTTCCCGGACAAGCCCTGCGCGGTTATCCGGCGCCGGGGCGAATGCCTGGCCCTGACGTACATCTTCAGGTGTCGGCTCCTGGCCGTACGCCGCAAAGCACAGACAAAACATTGTGCAGAACAAAACGTAAAGATTGGGGGTTTTTAGCTTTCTCATCATCGGGGCCTCATCGATCTGTCGTATCTACCTCGGCCAAAAGGTCACCCAGGCGAAGTGTCGTGTCTTCGTCATCCTCAAAATCATTCAACCGCGGAGCCCGCGCCGGCCGTGCTGCCTGCTCGGTCCGAACGCCCGGGCGTTCGGTTTTTGCCGGCTTTGGAACAGTTTGCCTCACGGGCTCACGGGCGGCTATCTTTACCGGCTCACGCGGCTCTACCGCCGGGCTTTCCCGTTTTGGGGCCGTAACCTGTTCGACAGGCTTCGGTTCAACCGGAACGATCGGCCGGGAGTCAGCGCCACGGACGGCCGTTTGTGCCGGTGACGCCTCAGGTTTTCCGCTTTGAGCGATCTCCGGCGAACTGGGCATAAAGAACCAGACGCCAGCGGCGATCGTCAAGATCGCAAACGCTCCCGCCGCCGTCACCCATCGCGACGGGGCCGCAAAAAATGTACGGAACGCCTCGGCCCAACTCGTCTTTGCCGGTTCGTACGGAATAGCAAAATGCGGGACCGCGAGCGGCGCAAAATCGTCGCGCCGCCATTCATAGACCTCCAGCCGGGACAATGAGAGACGCGCGAATTCAGCGGTACACAGATCGCAGCCCGCGAGATGGGTTTCGAATACAGACTGTTGATCCGCTCCCATCTCATCATAAAGATAGGCGACCAGCTCTTCGGATGAAGAACAGGACGGGGAAAGTCTTTCGCTGTTCTTGTTCATAATTCCTGTCACGCGATCTCAAGCTCAACGCGTTCGAGCTTCATTCTCAACTGTTTGAGGCCGGTGTAGAGCCTGCTTTTTACAGTGCTCAGCGGTACCTCAAGCGTTTCGGATATCTCTTGAAACGTCATCTCCTCAAATTCTTTCATCACAACAACCTGCCGCAGATCGGCCGGCAACGAAATGACCGCTTGGCGGACAAGCGTGTGCTTCTCTTTCGACTCGGTCGAATTAGAGGGCGATAACCGCTCGGGAGCGACGAAGTAACGTTCTTCCTCGTTCTTCTCTTCATCGATGAGATCCTCCGATCTGGTTTTTGCCCGTCTTTTCGACGTCAGGCACTGGTTGACCGCTATCCGATGCAGCCACGACGAGACCTTTGCCTCGCCGCGAAACTTTGACAGATTGCGATAAGCCGCGATAAATGCCTCCTGAGCGGCGTCCTTTGCTTCGTCCTCGCGCCCGAGCATACCAAAGCAGAGGGCGAAGATCTTTCGCTCCCACCGTTTCACGATCTCGCCGAATGCCTCCGGTTCTGTCGAAACCGCAAGCTCGACCAACTGTTCATCCGTCAATTCCAGAAACATTCGGATGCGTTGCCGCTTTAAGATACTCCCACAAAGACCTTCTATCTTCTTCGATCGTGTAAGACCATATCGATCCTACGCTAATTAGACGTCCGCGAGCCTTAAAAAGTTGAACTTTCGATGGTTGCGGCTTTTCATTGACCCATCGCCGCATAGATCCGCGCCTTTGGCCTTGGGTCTCTTGCCTGCCGCAAAGCCGCAAAGATTTGCCCGGAAACAATTTGAGTTGAGCATCAGGCAATTGGGACACTATCTTCTCAACAAATCAGTTGATTGAAAAATACGACTTGGGGTATCATCATTACGCCCACAACTTATAGGAACCACAATCTATAGAAAAATTATGGCAATAGTAGTTGGAATCGATGGAACTGGAAGCGCCTTCCTGCCTGGGTCGGGACGTGACCGCGAGTATGACATTGCTTTTGCAAACAGTTTTGTTACACGCATCGCCCGAAATGGCGGCCCCAATAAGGCCTATTTTCGCGGCCCCGTAGCACTGGGCGGCGGCTTGCCCGAGGCGATCGAGGGCGGCCTGCGCTTTATCCGCGCCCGGCGCGCCGCTCGTGTAATGGAACCGATCGTGCTCACCGGCTACAGCCGCGGAGCGGCCGGCGTAGTTTCAATGGCCGCCCGGCTTCAGCGCGAGCGAATAGATGTTCGGGCGCTGCTGCTTTTTGACTGTGTCGACAGGCATCTTGCGATCGACGCCGAGGAGATCCCGAACAACGTTGGCTATGTTTACCACGTGATCCGCGACCCTCGATCAGGTTCAAGAGAAAGCTTTGGTAACGACGGAATGCGGTATCGGGCTCCGACGGTGTTTCCGACCGCTTATTCGTTCATGTGCACCCACGGGGGCATGGGCGGCTGCCCGTGGACGCCCGGTCCGGGGCAGCGGCTCACCGATCTAATTGACGAAGGCGGCATGGACGGCGGAACCAACATAACCTTTGCCCAGGACGCGTCGGTCTCGATGCAGGTGTGGCAGCACTGCGTGCCGTTTATGCGAACACACGGATTTATTTAATAGAGATCCGGGTACCGACTAATGGACTGTCACAGTTGAATCGTAAGTACCCTTGTGCCCTTTGTGTCTTCAACTTGGTGAGCTTTGTGTTAAGGAAAAGCCGTCAACACAAGGGCCTCGAAGGGAGGACACAAAGTTCGCGAAAGGATCAGAGAATGGCAAGAATTACGTCCAGATCATCCGTTACGATCCACTAGCGTTCCAAAGACTGTACTTTAAGGCTGGTTAGGATTTGCGGAGGCCCAATTGATGGTCCGCTATTTGGTGACTTATATCACCGAAACCGGCCGAACGGCCAGCAATACTAACTGTGCATCATCAACGGTCGTACCTCATCGACTGGATGTGCAAAGCGGGAGCCGGAGTGGGAGACGGCTCCCTGTTTTAATATGCGCGGGCAAAAAGAACACGTTTTGCCGATTCCTTGCCGGAATACACGCATTTGCCGGCCTGTTCAGCGGATAAAAGCGGAATGCAGCGGATCGTCGCTTTTGTCTCATCTTTTATAGCGGCCTCGGTCTCGGCGGTGCCGTCCCAATGGGCCATGATGAATCCGCCCTTTTCGATCTGCTTTGTGAACTCATCCCAGGTATCGACCAGGAAGGTATTTTCCTCGCGGAATTTGAGCGCTCTTTGGTAAATATTCTCCTGAATTTCATCGAGTAAAAGCTTGATCTGGTGAACAAACTCCGCAGGCGAACTAAAGTTCGCGTTCCGGGGTTCTTTTGTCAGCGTGTCGCGGCGGGCAACTTCTACAGTGCCGTTCTCAATATCACGCATCCCTATCCCGAGGCGAACGGGAACGCCGCGCAATTCATATTCGGCAAATTTCCAGCCTGACCGCTGATTGTCGCTGTCGTCGTATTTGATCGAAATCCCCGCCGCACGAAGTTCGCCAAGCAAAGGTGCGATCTTTTCGCTTATCGTCGCAAGGTCTTCCGGTGACCGGTATATCGGCACGATCACGACCTGGACCGGAGCCAATTTTGGCGGCAGGACAAGACCGTTGTCATCCGAGTGGGCCATTATCAATGCACCCATCAGGCGCGTTGAAACACCCCAGCTCGTCGCCCACGGGTACTCAAGCTGATTTTCTTTATTGACGAACTGAACGTCGAATGACCTTGCAAAATTCTGCCCCAGAAAATGTGATGTTCCGGCCTGGAGCGCCTTGCCGTCCTGCATAATAGCTTCAATGCAGAATGTATCGACTGCTCCCGCAAATCGCTCGCTCGGTGATTTTACCCCCTGTATCACAGGCAGTGCCATCCATCCTTCGGCGAATTCGGCATAAACGCCAAGCATCTGGTGCGTCTCGTTGATCGCCTCCTCTTCGGTCGCGTGTGCGGTGTGGCCTTCCTGCCAAAGGAATTCAGCCGTCCGCAAAAATATCCGTGTCCGCATTTCCCAGCGGACGACATTGGCCCATTGATTTACGAGAATAGGCAGATCACGCCACGACTGGATCCAGCCCTTATATGCATTCCAGATAACGGCCTCTGATGTCGGGCGGATGATCAATTCTTCCTCAAGCTTTGCATTCGGGTCAACGATCAGGCCCTTTCCGTCCGGGTCATTCTTTAGCCGATAATGTGTGACCACCGCGCATTCCTTGGCAAACCCCTCAGCATGCTCCTCTTCCTTTTCGAGGAACGATTTCGGCACAAACAGAGGAAAATATGCGTTCTGATGCCCGGTCGCCTTGAACATATCGTCCAGCGCACGCTGCATCTTTTCCCATATCGCAAACCCATAAGGCTTGATCACCATACAGCCGCGCACGGCCGAATTCTCAGCCAAGTCGGCCCGCTTTACGATCTCGTTGTACCACTCGGAATAATTCTCCGATCTTTTCGGAAGTGCTTTGCTCATAAAGATATAATTTCCGCCCGGCGTCGCGGCGCGGAGGTAAAATGATGATTTTAGGGTAATTTCGGCCGATTCACAATTTTACAAAACGTTAAGTATTCAATAATCTATCTCTCTGCGTCCGTGTTGTAACTTTACTTCTTTATGAGCGAACTCAAACTGGACTTCCAGGACACCGCTACTGCGTTTGCGGACCTGACGGATCGGGAACTAAAAGAAAAATACCGACTCTTCAAGATGCTGAACTCGCCGCTGCTTAATTCTCTGGGCACGTGGTCAACCAAATTCGCGCTGTCCGTCGGGCTTCCGGTCGAAGGCATAATAAAGCGGACGATATTTGAGCAATTCTGCGGCGGCGAGACCATCGAAGAATGTGAAAAGACGGTCGAACGGCTTGCGGCATCCGGCATCGGCGCTATCCTGGACTACTCGATCGAAGGCAGATCGTCAGAACAGGATTTTGACCGGACAAAGGACGAGATAATCCGGACCGTCGAAAGGGCAAAGAATGACCCGCGAATTCCCTTTTCGGTTTTCAAGGTTACCGGTATCGCACCGCTCGGCACGCTTGAGCGGCTGAGCGGCAAGAAAAAGCTCGATGCAAAGAGCCAGACAAAATGCGAGCACCTTCAATCTCGTGTAAATGAGATCTGCGAATTTGCATATAAGGTTGGCCAGCCGATCTTTATTGACGCTGAAGAAACCTGGATCCAGGACGCCATTGACCGCCTCGCGACGGATATGATGGAGAAGTACAATCTCGAAGGCCCGATCGTTTACAACACGCTCCAGCTTTACCGGACCGACCGGCTCCAGCATCTCAAAGACGCACGGCGCGAGGCAAAGGCCAATGGCTATGTATATGCCGTGAAACTTGTCCGCGGCGCATATATGGAAAAAGAACGCGAACGGGCGGCCGAACAAGGCTATCCGTCACCGATCCAGCCTGATAAACGGGCCACGGACCGAGACTATAATGCCGCGGTCGATTACTGCCTGGAACATATCGACGATGTTTCATTTGTAGCGGGTACGCACAATGAGGAAACCACTGAGTACATGGTGCGGCGAATGGGAGAGCTGGGTCTGGCGAACGACCATCCGCGGGCGCATTTTTCGCAGCTTTACGGGATGGGCGATAACCTGTCGTACGTTCTCGGTAAGCACGGTTACAACGTCTCGAAATATGTCCCGTACGGGCCTGTGAGAGATGTTGTGCCCTATCTGGTAAGAAGGGCTGAAGAGAATAGCTCGGCGGCCGGCCATATAAGCCGCGAACTCGAAATGTTAGGGCGCGAAAAGAAGCGGCGCGGGTTATCGTAATCCGAGCAAAAGCCGGATCGACCGGTCATACACCATCCGTTCCGGGTTCTGGTCCCAATTTCTGATCTGCTCTTTTTCCTCGTGGTTAAGTGGCTGATTTGCCAGGCGCGCGACCTGTGTACTGCCAAACGCCCGCTCTGTCAAAGCGACATGCGGTTTAGTCAGGACAAGGCAAGCGGGATTGGCGACCGCCGCATCCGCTGATTCTACGTCCATGAACAAGTTCTCATACGCCGCAAGATGCCAGACAGTATCCGTCGGGCCGTCATCTACTCCCAGAACACGGAGCAGCCCGTAGCCGCTCTCCAGTTGAAACACCAGGTAATCGCCCGCCGCTAGTTCATGGACCATACTGTTTCAGATTAGCATATCGGTCCGGCCTCGCTTAAAATTCCGGTATGACTTTTAAGGGAAGCGCCGAGGAACTGAACGCGATGCTTCAGATCGCGATCGATGAGGCCCGCGCCGGACTTGCCGAAGGCGGCATTCCTATCGGGGCCGCTCTTTTTGACGGAAGCGGCAGCCTTCTCGGCCGCGGGCACAATCGCCGCATCCAGGAGAACGATCCCTCCATCCACGGCGAGACGGACGCCTTTCGCAAAGCGGGCCGGCAGAGAAATTACCGTCGCACGATAATGGCAACCACCCTTGCCCCTTGCTGGTACTGCAGCGGATTGGTGCGCCAATTCGGTATCGGTACCGTGATCGTCGGCGAATCGGCCAACTTTCAAGGCGGCGTGGATTGGCTCCGCGAAAGCGGCGTGAACGTGATCGACCTTCACTCACAGGAATGCATCGACATGCTGGCAGGCTATATTTCCGCAAATCCGGAAGTTTGGAACGAAGACATAGGCGAATGAATTCGTGGGTTTTGTTCTTCGTTCGTGCGTTTCGTGGTGGCGAAGCCGGAATACCGGACCACGAAACGCACGAAAAAAGAAGAACCCACCCGCTAACGCGAGGTGGTACTGACAAGCTGCAGGCGGCGAACCATATGCAGAAGCCCGCACGAAGTAAGGGCGAAATATTTATTCCCTTACTACGTGCGGGCTTCTGCAGATCATGCCCTTACTACGTGCGGCTTCTGCAGATCATGCCCTTACTACGTTCGGGCTTCTGTATTCGCCTTGCCCGATGTTATTCTACTAATTTGATCCATTTTTCTAATAACACTATAAAAATATGAAAGACGCAGTAATAATCAGTGCGGCGAGAACGCCGACGGGTAAATTTCAGGGTGCGCTGAAAGGCTTTACCGCACCGGAACTGGGAGCGATCGCTATTAAGGAAGCCGTCTCGCGTGCCGGTGTTGACCCGGCAAAGGTCGATGAAGTGATCATGGGTTGTGTCGTTCAGGCCGGCATCGGCCAGGCGCCGGCCCGTCAGGCGGCACTCAAGGCGGGCCTGCCGCCTGAAGTATCCGCCCTAACCGTCAATATGGTTTGCGGCTCAGGCCTTCGTGCCGTCGCCCTGGCGGGTCAGTCGATAAAACTCGGCGATGCGGATTTTGTGGTGGCCGGCGGAATGGAATCCATGTCGAATATTCCATACGCCCTGCCCGGAGCGCGCGACGGCTACCGCATGGGCAATCAGACCGTTACCGACCTGATGATCAACGATGGCCTCTGGTGTCCGTTCGAGAACTGGCACATGGGCAATACCGGCGAGATCGTTGCCGAAAAGCATCAGATCACGCGTGAAACGCAAGACGAATTTGCCTACAACTCGCATCGCAAGGCCGCCGAAGCCCAGGCCGCGGGGCGATTTAAGGATGAGATCATCCCGGTCGGGATCCCGCAAAAAAAAGGCGACCCGATCGTTCTTGATCATGACGAAACGGTCCGCGCCGATACATCGGTCGAAACTCTCGCCAAGCTGAAACCGGCATTCAAAAAAGACGGCGGCACCGTGACCGCCGGAAACGCCCCCGGTGTCAACGACGGTGCTTCTGCGCTGGTTGTGACCTCAGCCGAAAAAGCGTCAGAACTCGGCGTCGAACCGCTTGGACGCATTGTTTCCTACGCCGTTAGCGGAATTGAACCGAAGTATATTATGCTCGCTCCGGTCGAAGGTGTCCGCCGGGTCGTGAAAAAGGCCGGATGGGACCTTGCAGATGTCGAACTATTTGAACTGAACGAGGCATTTTCCGTTCAGGCGCTCGGCGTAATGAAGGAATTAGGCATCGATCCGAACTTTGTTAATGTTAACGGCGGAGCGGTCGCCCTCGGCCACGCCATCGGCAACTCAGGCGGCCGCGTATTAACGACGCTGCTTTACGAAATGAAACGCCGAGGTGCGAAAAAAGGCGTCGCCGCGCTATGCCTCGGCGGAGGAAACTCGGTAGCGATGGCAGTGGAACGAATATAGCCCCGGGATTTGAAATATCAAATTTAAGATCTCAAATTTGAGATGTTGAATGTGAGATCGGGATCGAGGAATTGCATCGATGCGAGTTGATTACGCATTCCGCAATGCGAAGAACCACCCCGGCCTAAAGGCCACCCCTCCTTTGTAAGGATGGGAGCTAACTGCGGCAAAGTTTGTCCGGGTACAACGTCAACCATTTTGAGGTGTCTTGCTTATGAAGCCAAAAGATCACGCGAACCTGTTAGGCATCTTTGCCTGGATCATGTCCGGCTGGCAGCTTTTGCTTACACTTTTCTTCGGGCTATATGTTCTGATAATGGGCGGTGTCGCCGCGGGAATGTTCCTCGACCCAAAGGTGAACGATCCGGGCGGGCCGATCATAATGGGCGTCATGGCGGCAATATTTGGCGTTTTCACGCTGATCGGATTGACGGGTTCGGTAACCAATTTCATGCTCGGCAAAAGGCTTCGGTCCGAATTGCCTCCGACCAAACGGTTCGTGATAACCGCATGCATAATTAACTTTGCCAGCTTCTTTACCGGCGGCATCTTCGCCGCGGCGCTCGGCGGTTACGGCCTGTGGTTTGCGACGTCTGACATCGGCAAGGCATTTTTTGAAGGACACGGCGCCGTGGAACCGCCAAAAGGCCTTCCCGATCAGGCCTACTCGACCTACGATCCGACGTACGCCCGCGACCCGAATCGCATAAATTGGCGATAGCTATCCGCAAAGCCAGGCTGCCCAAAACGGGCGGCCTTTTTCTTTTTCGCGCAGTTTCGTTATTCTTTTATTTTCAGAATTTCACCGACATTTTAGGAAATCGAACAATATATTATGGCTGAGATCATTGGCGTTATCGGCGCCGGAACAATGGGAAACGGCATCGCGCAGACGGCGGCGAACGCGGGCTTTGATGTTGTGATGAGCGATGTGAGTTCGGAATATCTTGAACGGGGTTTGTCCAACATTTCAAAAAGCCTCGACCGCTTCGTAAAGAAAGAAACGATAACCGAAGCGCATAAGGCCGAGATACTTGGCCGCGTTACGACAACGACAGAGCTTGAGGGCTTGAAAGATTGTACCCTGATCGTCGAAGCGGCGACCGAGAATTTTGATATCAAAAAACAGATCTTCGAAAAGCTGGATGCGATCGCTCAGGCCGATACGGTACTCTCTTCGAACACTTCCTCCATTTCAATAACAAAGATCGCCGCCGTGACAAAGCGGCCGGAAAAAGTGGTCGGCATGCATTTCTTTAACCCGGTCCCGCTGATGAAACTGGTCGAGGTCATCCGCGGCATCGCCACCTCGGATGAAACTTACGAAAAGGTGAGATCGCTTTCAGAAAGGCTCGGAAAAGTGCCGGTCGAATGCAACGATTATCCAGGCTTCGTCTCGAACCGCGTTCTGATGCCGATGATCAACGAAGCCGTCTTTGCCCTTCACGAAGGCGTCGCTACACGCGAAGCGATCGACGAAATAATGAAGCTCGGCATGAATCATCCAATGGGGCCGCTGACGCTGGCAGACTTTATCGGGCTCGATGTTTGTTTGGCGATCCTAAATGTACTGCACGAAGGCCTCGGCGATCCGAAATACCGGCCGTGCCCGCTGCTCAAGAAATATGTTGATGCCGGCTGGCATGGCAGAAAGAGCGGACGGGGTTTCTACGAATATCCGTAATATGAGATCGCATTGCCGATAATGCCGTTTGTCGAAATTCGGGCTTCGTTGTAACCTTTTTCAATCCAAAGTTTTCGCGCCGGGACCGATCTGCGAATGAATCCGATCACAAAGTTCCTTTATGAATTGCAAGAG
>JADYZI010000434.1 GCA_020853255.1 Acidobacteriota bacterium | reverse complement strand
CTCTTGCAATTCATAAAGGAACTTTGTGATCGGATTCATTCGCAGATCGGTCCCGGCGCGAAAACTTTGGATTGAAAAAGGTTACAACGAAGCCCGAATTTCGACAAACGGCATTATCGGCAATGCGTTCTCTTATTACGAGTATTCGTAGAAACCCCGTCCGCTCTTTCTGCCATGCCAGCCGGCATCGACGTATTTCTTGAGCAGCGGGCACGGCCGGTATTTTGGATCGCCGAGGCCTTCGTGCAGTACATTTAGGATCGCCAAACAAACATCCAGCCCGATAAAGTCTGCCAGCGTAAGCGGTCCCATTGGATGATTCATGCCGAGCTTCATTATTTCGTCGATCGCTTCGCGTGTAGCGACGCCTTCGTGAAGGGCAAAGACGGCTTCGTTGATCATCGGCATAAGAACGCGGTTCGAGACAAATCCGGGATAATCGTTGCATTCGACCGGCACTTTTCCGAGCCTTTCTGAAAGCGATCTCACCTTTTCGTAAGTTTCATCCGAGGTGGCGATGCCGCGGATCACCTCGACCAGTTTCATCAGCGGGACCGGGTTAAAGAAATGCATCCCAACCACTTTCTCGGGCCGCTTTGTCACGGCGGCGATCTTTGTTATTGAAATAGAAGATGTGTTCGAAGAAAGGATCGTCTCGGCCGAGGCGATCGCATCCAGCTTTTCGAATATTTGCTTTTTGATATCAAAATTCTCGGTCGCGGCCTCGACGATCAGGGTACAATCTTTCAATCCCTCAAGCTCTGTCGTTGTCGTAACGCGGCCTAGTATCTCGGCCTTTTGCGCTTCGGTTATCGTTTCTTTCTTTACGAAACGGTCGAGGCTTTTTGAAATGTTGGACAAACCGCGTTCAAGATATTCCGAACTCACATCGTTCATCACGACATCAAAGCCCGCGTTCGCCGCCGTTTGCGCGATGCCGTTTCCCATCGTGCCCGCACCAATAACACCAATTATCTCAGCCATAATATTTTGGTCGATTTCCTAAAATGTCGGTTAAATTCTGAAAATAAAAGAATAACGAAACTGTGCGAAAAAGAAAAAGGCCGCCCGTTTTGGGCAGCCTGGTTTTGCGGATAGCTATCGCCAATTTATGCGATTCGGGTCGCGGGCGTACGTCGGATCGTACGTCGAGTAGACCTGATCAGGAAGGCCTTTTGGCGGTTCCACGTCGCCGTGTCCTTCAAAAAATACCTTGCCGATGTCAGACGTCGCAAACCACAGGCCGTATCCGCCTAATGCCGCAGCGAAGATGCCGCCCGTAAAGAAGCTGGCAAAGTTAATTATGCAGGCGGTTATCACGAACCGTTTGGTCGGAGGCGTTTCGGACCGAAGCCTTTTGCCGAGTATGAAATTGGTTATCGAACCCGTCAATCCGATGAGTGTGAAAACGCCAAATATGGTCGCCATTACGCCCATTATGATCGGCCCGCCGGGGTCGTCCACCTTCGGGTCAAGGAACATTCCCGCGGCGACACTGCCCATTATCAGGACATATAGCCCGAAGAAAAGTGTCAGCAAAAGCTGCCACCCGGACATGATCCAGGCAAATATGCCTAACAGGTTCGCGTGATCTTTTGGCTTCATAAACAAGACACCTCAAAATGGTTGACGTTGTAACCCGACAAACTTTGCCGCACTTCCACAATCCGAAATTTCAAATTCAACATCTGAAATTTGAGATCTTAAATTTGATATTTCAAATCCCGGGGCTATATTCGTTCAACGGCCATGGCTACCGAGTTTCCTCCGCCGAGGCATAGTGCGGCAACGCCTTTTTTTGCACCGCGGCGTTTCATCTCATATAGGAGCGTCGTCAGTACACGGCCGCCTGAGTTGCCGATGGCGTGGCCGAGGGCGACCGCCCCGCCGTTAACATTAACAAAGTTCGGATCGATGCCTAATTCCTTCATTACGCCAAGGGCCTGGACAGAAAATGCTTCGTTCAGTTCAAAAAGTTCGACATCGGAAAGGTCCCAGCCGGCCTTTTTCACGACCCGGCGGACACCTTCGACCGGAGCGAGCATAATATACTTCGGTTCAATTCCGCTAACGGCGTAGGAAACGATGCGTCCAAGCGGTTCGACGCCGAGTTCTGACGCTTTTTCGGCAGAGGTCACAACCAAGGCCGAAGCACCATCGTTGACACCGGGGGCGTTTCCGGCGGTCACGGTGCCGCCGTCTTTTTTGAATGCCGGTTTCAGCTTGGCAAGAGTTTCGACCGATGTATCGGCACGGACCGTTTCGTCATAGTCGAGAACGATCGGATCGCCTTTCTTTTGCGGGATCTCGACCGGAATGATCTCATCCTTAAATCGTCCTTCGGCCTGGGCCTCGGCGGCCTTGCGGTGCGAGTTGTAGGCGAATTCGTCCTGCGTTCCACGCGTGATCTGATGCTTTTCGGCAACGATCTCGCCGGTATTGCCCATGTGCCAATTCTCGAACGGACACCAGAGGCCATCGTTGATCATCAGGTCGGTAACGGTTTGATTGCCCATGCGGTAGCCGTCGCGCGCTCCGGGCAGGGCGTATGGAATATTTGACATGGATTCCATTCCGCCGGCCACCACAAAATCCGCATCGCCGAGCTTTATCGACTGACCTGCCAGGGCGACGGCACGAAGGCCGGAGCCGCAAACCATATTGACGGTTAGGGCGGATACTTCGGGCGGCAGTCCCGCCTTGAGTGCCGCTTGACGGGCCGGCGCCTGGCCGATGCCGGCCTGAACGACACAACCCATGATCACTTCATCGACCTTTGCCGGATCAACACCCGCACGCGAGACAGCTTCCTTAATAGCGATCGCCCCAAGTTCCGGTGCCGTAAAGCCTTTCAACGCGCCCTGAAATTTACCCGTCGGCGTTCTCGCCGCACTGATTATTACTGCGTCTTTCATATTTTTATAGTGTTATAACAAAAATGGATCAAATAACTAGAATAACATCGAATACGGAGAATGCGGAAGCCCGCACGTAGTAAGGGCATGATCTGCGGAAGCCCGCACGTAGTAAGGGCATGATCTGCGGAAGCCCGCACGTAGTAAGGGCATGATCTGCGGAAGCCCGCACGTAGTAAGGGCATGAT
>JADYZI010000433.1 GCA_020853255.1 Acidobacteriota bacterium | reverse complement strand
TTTTCATCGGTCAGGTCCGGCAACGACGAGATCTGGAGCATGAGCGCCGACGGCGGTTCGCAGCGTCAACTGACCAACGATCCGGCGGACGATAGGCTCCCGATCGCCGCATCGGACGGAAAGCTCGTTTACTTTTCATCCAACCGCAGCGGCGAGGCCCACGTTTGGCGTATGCGAATGGATGGAAGCGATCAACGCCAGGTGACGCAAACGACCGGCGGAATGCCGGTGTTTGCCACGCCTGACGGAAAGTCGCTGTTCTATCGGCATGCGATAACGGGACGGCTTTGGGTAATTTCGCTTGAGAACGGCGAGGAGCGAGCGGTTCTCGATCGCGGCCGGTCGCGGTTCGGATTTACCTCCGACGGATCGATGGTCGCTTTTCTTGAGGACACCGGCCCAAAGCCGGTACTGGCGGCCGCCTCGACGGCTGACGGCCGGAACGTAAAAACGTTCGACTTGCCTGACGGGGCGATTGATCTTCTTGGGATCGGTTGGCTGCCCGTCGAACGTTCTTTCTTATACATTGCCTTTCAGGGCGTCGGCCGCGGGAATATTCTCTATAAACAGCCGTTCGATGGCGGCCCGCCGATCAAACTCCGCGATCTCGGCCCGCTCGACATCAGCGAAACCGCAGGGCTCGGATTGTCCCCCGACCAAAAGAGCTTCGTCCTCGTTGAAGGCGGCTGGAAGCACGACGCCATCCTCTTTAAGGGCCTAAAATAGAAAGCGGGCCCCTGCAGAAGCCCGCACGACAGTAAGGGCATGATCGCTGCGTTTGCTTCAACCCGCCCCATGCCGAAGCCAGCACCTGCAGAAGCCCGCACGCTAGTAAGGGCATGATCGCTGCGTTCGCTTCAACCCGCCCCATGCCGAAGCCAGCACCTGCAGAAGCCCGCACGCTAGTAAGGGCGTCATCCGTTCATTCGCAGATATCTCGCTTCTGATTTCGTGCATTTTTCGCATGTTCTCTCGTGTTTTTCGTGGTCCGGATTTTATTCTGTTCTGTTAGATTTTACCCCGCCCAGAAAACCCGAGCATTTCAATTCCGCATCCAATTTCTTACAATGGAACTATGAGCACATCAGCAAGAACAGAAAAACGTCTCTCCGCTTCCGGTTACGACATCACGCCGCTTGATAGCGAAACTATCGACCGCCTCGCCGCGGGCCTGACCGATGAAGAACGACGCATTCTTCTCGACCACGGCACCGAAGCGCCATTCTGCGGCACCTTGCTCGACAACCATCTCGACGGCGCCTACGCATGCCGTCTCTGCGGCCTGCCGCTGTTCACCTCGGAACACAAATTCCACTCCGGCACCGGATGGCCGTCGTTCTACGCCCCGTTCGACAAAGATCACCTCGCTCATATCGACGACACCAGCCACGGAATGCGCCGCACCGAGATCCGCTGCGCCCGCTGCGGCTCACACCAGGGCCACGTCTTCCCCGACGGCCCTCCGCCAACCGGCCAAAGATATTGCCTTAACTCCGCTTCACTCGAATTCTTTAATAAAGGCGAGGATATTCCGCAAAAGAGCTAGCCGATGAACCTGCGGAAGCCCGCACGTTTTCTGCAGAAGCCCGCACGAAGTAAGGGCGTAAAAGACACATAGCATATTTTGCCCTTACTACGCGCACGCCTGCATTTGGTCTTATTTCGTGCGTTTCGGTTTTGTTTCGCGTTTTTCGTGGTCAGGTTTTCAGCCATTACCACGAATCTCGCACGTCCGTTGCGGAAGCCCGAGCGTCATTTGCAGAAGCCCGCACGTTAGTAAGGGCGAAATATGCAGCCCTTCTATTACGCCCTTACTCCGTGCGGGCTTCCGCATTAAGGACCTATTTCGTGCGTTTCGGTTTTATTTCGCGGATTTCGTGGTCAGGTTTTCAGCGATTACCACGAAACCCACGAAACGAGGACACGAAATCCACGAAACATAGCCCGCATATTCCTTGCAGAGGCTCGCACCTCATATGCAGAAGCCCGCACGTTAGTAAGGGCTTAATACGCGGCGTGTCTATTAAGCCATCTCAAGTGCGCTCTTCTGCATTTCGGCCTTTCGTGGAATTCAGCCGGCCCGAGCCGTTTTCAAACATTTTTGTGCACAATCCCGGGCCTTCCTGCACAAAGCCGTCGACGATGCAGCCGTATTCGGGGCGGAAGACGTCGCCGCCGTTGTAGCGAAAGTCGCGGAGGCCGGCCGGCGGCGGGATGGTCGGGTCATAAGGGTCTTCGTCCGGTATCCTGCCGCCGAGCGGTTCGAGTTCCGCGTTCGGCAAAGGCTCGCTGCCCGTCGGCGAACTCCCATCCGCCCGCTTTCTGCTATAACTCCCCGTCACAGGGTCCTCGTGCTTCCAGTTTACAAAGCCCCATTCGGCCTGATGCTGCGCATCCGCCGGAAAGCTCATCTGCTCCGCGATCACCGCGTCACCCGTGTAAACATTCGTCTGCTTCTTCGTCCCATCCGTCTTGGACAAGGTAATGGTATTACCATCAAGACCGGCATCGACTAGCTATTTACCCCGAATCGATTTCAACACGTCTTCAGGCAAGGCACTAAAACCAAAGCTCACTGTATTCTCAACACTTAGGAAAAAGTGTTCGCCTCTGCTTTCCCACTCATTGGCGTAACGAAACGGAACCGTCAACTTGCCGTTCGCTGTGCCGTCAATACGTTGGAATGGTACCTCGAACAGGATCGAACGCTGGCCGAGAATTTTGAAAGCGTAGAACATATCGCCGCCTAAACTCTTCTGCGGTCCGTGTCCCGTACGAAAATAGTACTCAATGTCAGGCACTAGAACGCCATCGGGCAAAACATGTACGATCTCACGCTTGATCCGGTCAGCGACCGTAGGCCTTGCTGGCAGAGGTTTTAGAAACTTCTGGGCGCTCCCCGCTGTTATGTAAATTGCGCAATCCGTGTTGTTCCGTAATCTAAGTATTACAGCGTCACGATCCTTCTTTGCGCCGCGGGCCCCGCCCAAACGTTCGTACGAAATAAAAACAGAGTCTCGGTTCGGGTCGATCAACGCGCACTGGGCAATCAAAGATGAACAGGATAGGCCGATTAGGGATGCACCAAATATGCATCGCAAAAACCGTTTTCGTTTGAGGTCGAACGACATAAGCCCGGCGCCTTTAATTACAATTGTCCTTTACAAATCGTTGATCGCCTATGAAATCCGAGTTTCATTCTATAAATTGGTCAAACGAGCCAAGTACAAATGATTGGGGTGCTGTAACACATGTACCGGGCAGGAACTGATGATTTCGCGGAAATATAATGAACTTTGAGATCTCACGAGACTTCGTCTCTGGCGAATATCGAAACTCGAAGGCAACCCCGTTTGCTTCTGCAACAAGATAAACCTTATCTTTTCCACCCTCGTCATTGCTACCACTACCCTCTAAGACATAGATTGAAGAGTGCGGATACCTGCCCCATACATCTTTGAGCTTTGCGTTTTCGCCAAGGCCGTTCTGCGAATGGTACCGCGAGGAACTACCTTCGATCTGTATTACGACACCTTCCCTAAAGTACACGAATAGATCCACCCCATCTGGAAACGGCGATTTATGAAATACCTCGGCACATCGCTGGACGGTTCCGTCCGATGACTTGAAAACCCCTTCCTCGTGGATCTGATCGTAACTCCTTCGATATGGAAAGATTTTTGCGACGTCGTTCACGGTCATGCCCAAAGCAACCTGCCCAAGCGACTGCCCAGGAACGACAAGAAAGTTGTCAAGATCCGGTGCCGGATCGGCTGAAGCGGGAGAAAAGGCTGGTGGAGATGAATGAATCGTTGTTGGCTGATTCGTCACAGATTTTGGTGAGCAGGAAGGTAGAGTGGTGACCGCACAAAGTGCCGCCACGCCGATCAGCAGAAAAACTGCGACTCGCATCAGAAACCCCTCCCTTTTACCTGCGCTCCTGCAATACAGTACGTGTGAAGATTGACGAGGTTAGAGGCATAATTCCCATTTGCGGTTCCAGCATCAAGCACCGTCGCGTCGTCGGTCAGAATTAACCGTTGCCGCATGGATTCCGAAACGGGGCCAGCATTGTAGATGCGGAACATCATGGCGACCCTTTGATCAAAGGTATAACTAAGATTTACATTTCCCGATCGCCTCCGATCGGCACGTTGATAGTTTTCGACCATCTGGAGATTTCCCTTTAGCAATTCAGAAACGAATCCAGTTGCCCATTCAAAATCCATTGCCTGAGCTTCTGTAACCCGCGGATGCACCCGCCGATCGATCTGATACCAACCACGCCCAAAGCCTCCATCCTCCTTTAAGTCATCCCCTGCACCCGATTCTCGAACGCCCAAGGCCATTAACCAACCCGCGCCGATACCCTTTCCTCGGCTAATGGCATTGATTCGATCAAGATTGTCGAAGGCTTGCCTCAGATTTCTGATGTTCTTTTGGGCTACAGCTAAGGCATCAATACAATCTTGGCCAACAATGTATGTAACCCCGTTTGAGGTAAACTCTTGATCCAAGCTCACAGGCCCCAAATTGGCGTTTGGTCCGCCGCGTTGAATGTATAATGTTTCCCATTGATCGGGGAGTGTGAATGTGTGCGACCTAAAAGGGTCGGGGTCATCGTATCCAAATTCGACATCCTGGCCGGGGATGAATATCGAGAGCCAGCCGCCGCCGGTAAAATTCAGGGCATGTTGGAGCGATACCTGGCCTTTAAGAAGTTGGCCGCCGACCACGATACCGCCGACGACGGTTCCGTATTCCGCCTG
Source organism: Acidobacteriota bacterium (assembly GCA_020853255.1). Next base: position 22,579 of record JADYZI010000433.1, on the reverse strand, counting down.
ACGAACGATGTCGCTGCAATCCCACGCGACGCCATCCAGTTCACAACCGTCGTTCGGGTCCCACGGGTTGGCTTCGAGGTATAGCGGCTGTCCCTCGGTGAGCATGTCCAGATAGGTCGGCTCGTCGAAGTAGAGCATCGGGTCATCGGTTCCCATGATCGCCCCAAGCGGGTCGCGTTCTTCCTCATAATCCCCGCCGTAGCCGTCAACCTTGTAGCCGCTTCCTGTCACCGGGTTTATCTCATTTATCCGCGTGTTCTGAACACACCCTGAACAAATACTGTTCGGCCGGTGCTCCGCCAACAGCGACCCGCTCGCAAACACATTCCCCTTCCGCTTCGTACCGTATATCGCTTCAAAATGGATTCTTGGCTAATGATGACTCTTGATCTCCTCGATATACTGCAACAATTCCATTAGTGCAACCGGCGACGGTTCGAGTCTATCATTTTCGTTACGGCGGCATTCATCTATTCTCAACTGCTCTGAGTGTCCATCGAAATGAATGAAGATCTCTTTGGCATGAAAGCTGTCGAAGCAAGGTGTCTCGCCCACATATTTGGTCGTGAAAGTAGACATCCCCGCTTTACTAATTCGGCCCGTCAGAGCTTTAAATTCAGGAGGCGTCAGTTTTACTTGGACACGCTCAAGTGGGCCAGATTCTCGGCGAAGATCGAATTCAACGCGGGCGTCACCTAAAGCTCTGAACTCCAAAATCCGTCCGTCAGGATAGACAGAACCGGATGCGAGACCGACCATCTCAAGGATAAGGCCATTCCTCTTATTCACATCGTAACCAGCCAAACTTGTCGTTCGCGTCCGGTCTGGCGGTTCTGTATTCGGAACCTGAACCTCATCGGATCGATTCATCCTACCTTTGGTCGTCTCTATTGGCTCTTCATACCTGCATCCGATCAGAATGATAAAAAGCACGCAAATGCAGATTGGGATATTGATCATCTTCATGGCTCAATTTGTCCTACGGCAGGTAGAGGTTAAGGTTCTTAAGACATTTCTCCCGTATATTCCGATCCCATTCTCGAACCTGGTCGGCCGTTGCGTGAGTTCCGCTAAGTGCGTGTTTGAGTTCATGCAAAAATGTATATACTCGCGCCTCCCGCGCTGTTTTCACGGTTCCTATATAATTAATGAGACCGTTCGGCTCATAAAATATCGTCCCGAGTCGAATGGCCCCTGTTCGGGTGACGCGGCCCGTGTTTCGGTCAAACCATGCCTCCGTTGCGGCGGGGGCCTCGGATCCATCAGGGGTCACAACCATGCGAGTATCCACGTCGCGAAGCTGACCCCTTTGGTTCAAACCCTCAAGGTGTTTCCAGGGATCTGAGTATCCGCCAGGTCGCTCTGAGGTTGCGTCGTTCGAAGCTATATAGTCGCGGCAATTCGGATCTTTCAGTAATTCCCGGGTGTCCCGGTAGGCCCGCCCCCACGCCATGTCGCGGTTGTCGTCCCGACCGTCGTAAAGTTTCTTTTGCTTTCGTCTTGCTGATCCAGTCTTACCCCGTCGATCCTGCCGGCCAAAGTTCCAGTTGTAATTGAACCTTATCCAATAGCCGCCGGGGCCGGGTTCGGGTGGGGTGTAGTTCGCGGCCTCTTCGTCTGATATCGCCCGAACCGTCGTTTGGGTGTCCTGAATAAAGAACGAAGCGGTTCCGCTGCCGGACGAGTTCCCCGCAAAAGATATTTGCCCAATGTAACGCCCGTTGCGGAAAACACCGCCGACGACGCTGCCGTACATCACTTCACGGTCGAGCCAATCACAATCGTACGGTGCACCATCCTTCTCACACCCGTCGTTCGGGTCCCACGGGTTGGCTTCGAGGTAGAGCGGCTGTCCCTCGGTCAGCATGTCCAGATAGGTCGGCTCGTCGAAGTAGAGCATCGGGTCTTCGGTCCCCATAATCGCCCCAAGCGGGTCGCGTTCTTCCTCATACGCCCCGCCGTAGCCGTCAACCTTGTAGCCGCTTCCTGTCACCGGGTTTATCTCATTTATCCGCGTGTTCTGAACGCACCCCGAACATACACTACCCGGCCGGTGCTCCGCCAACAGCGACCCGCTCGCAAACACATTCCCCTTCCGCTTCGTGCCGTCCGCCTTCAATTCGACGACCGGCTGCCCGCCAAGCACCGATGAGCGGATATAATACGTTGTTGTCGTTTCCTCCACAACCGTCATCTGCCCGCCGTTTTCCTGGTCATGCCGCCGGATCTCCGTCCGCTTCCCAACACCTCCATCCCCGTCAAAGATTTGGAATATCTCAAACGCGGGCTGCGTCGGAAACGACGGATGTCCGCCCACAAGATCACCGCTGATATTCTCGACAGGCTTCCCGCCCGCATTGATCCGGTTAGTGAGCGGCCGCCCATCCGCGTCATACGCCGTCCCCGGTTCGCGGTTGTTCACAAACGACCGCTGGACCTGGTAAGAAAGGTCTCTCCGCCAAAAACGGTGCTCGCCGCCCGTCCTGTTGCTCCAGACATCGTAAGCGTAGCTTTGCTTGTACGGGCGGTTGGGATGTGTATCGGGGTTTGTCTCACCGCGAGCCTCAAACCCGCTCATGGCTTCCTTCAGCCGCGCGGCATGATCGTATTTATACGAACGGTCAAAACGATCGTCCTTCAGGTCGTCAGCGGTTTTCAACTGGCCGTCGGCGTAATACTTATAAATTGAACCTCGATTATATGAACTGCCATACGCCGTTCCAGTTACTGTGTACTGGCTCGGCCGCAAGCGGTTGTCGTATGTCATGTTCAATTCGCCTCCGTAGCCGTAGTCGCCCTCCTTGACCGCTCCCCATGACCGATATTTCAAATTCGAAATAAAGGGCGCTGTCGCGTCATACCCGGTGCCGCTAACCTCGGTCAACCGGCCCGTCTTGTCGCGCGAGTACGCCACCGCCGAATTGAACGGATCGGTGATAGTTTTCAGTTGCCCCGAAAGCCCATACCCGTAACTGAGCGTGTACGACTGGCTGAGTGCGGTTATCTGACGCGTCTCGCTTGTCAGCCGCGAAAGCTGATCGTAATTATACGTCACGTTTCCCAATCCGTCCGTCATTGATGTACGGTTCCCGGCGTTGTCGTATTCGAAGCTCACGGATGATGCCGCTGGTACTGTATCGTCAAATCCTGAACCGGACACCGACTGCTGCGAACCGGAAAAATAAAGGCCCATCCGCGGTGTGGCTTGGCCGGTATTTGTGTTCACCACCTTGATGTTCATCACGTTGTCGTTCAGTGCGCTCAATACATTCTGACCGCTCAACTGAAAGGCAATTGACTGTTTTCCTTCCTGTGTTCCTCTGGTTAGCTGACTGCCGCTGTAACGGACAAGTTCCTGATATTGCCAACTGTTCTCAGGCCGTCGTTCACCCACGATGACCTCGATGTCGTTGGCAAAACTGCCACCGAGAACAAGGAGCGAGCCGTTACCGCTCTTGTCTATCCGGGAGGCCCATGGCGTCAAGCCCTCGTTATTTGGCGGAACACCATAAGAGATCGCTTCGATCAAGCCTCGGCTGTTATATGTATAATTCGTCGTTGCACCGCGCCCGTCGGTCACCTTCTTGACGCTGTCGTCCGCAAAATATTCAAAGGCCGTGACCGTATTCGCCGCTTGCTCAGGTTGGTGCTGAGTAAGAAGCCTTGCGTGACCGTCATATGTTACGTTTGTCTCCTGAAAGACCGAAGAGTTCTCATCACCTTGATAATGGCGAGACCGAGACAACTGATCGCGGCCATTGTAGCTGCTCGTCATCGTCGAATACACCGTTCCATTCCAGTTGAAGATCTGGCTCTTTACATTCCGCCCCAAAATGTCGGAGTACGATTTCTGCTTTCGCCTTCCAAGATTTATCGAATTCCCTCCCTGCCAATTTGTTTCGATGATCTCCTCACCCTCAATGGTTGTAACCAGCCCGCCGGCGCAGCCGCAGCCTTCGTAGGTTATCAGCACGTCGCTTCCATCGGTATTTATTTGGCGTGTTGGGCGGCCTTTCCAATCGTATTCGGTCGACTTCCACAGCCAATCGCTTGCGCCCGCGTCGTCACCGGCCCTCGTCCAATTGGCATCGACCTCGGTCGGCACCGATTGCCGTATCACGCGGCCGAGAATATCGTATTCGACCCGTGTCGCGCTCCAGCCGCCGATGCTGCCCGGATGCGGCGATCGTGTTCGCAAGGTCCGCCCGGCCCCGTCGAACTCAGTTTCCGTTTCAACCTCGTCGGCGGAATCGGCACCGTTCGCGTTTGTGTCGGTGATGGTTGAAAAGACCTTTAATTTCAGCCCGGTATCGAAGTATTGATAGCGCGTGTACGCTCCGGTGTTGATTATCGTCTCACGTTCCAACCGGCCCACCGAATCAAACGTTCTCGAAGTTTCCTTCCCCGCCGTCGTCGCGTTCAGGTCCGGCGATCTCCCCCATATATTCGCGCCAATGTCGTAGCGGTATTTTACTTGGGAGTACGATCCGGCCGGGTCGGTTATTTTTGTCGGATAGGCGTAGGTCGCCGCGATGCCGCTGGCGTTCCAACTGTCCGTGTAATCCACCGTCACCGTCCGCGTGATGGTCCCGTCCCACGGGGTCGTCCGCGAAACCACCGCACCGGCCGTGTTGTATTCGGCCGACGACGTTATCGCGTACGCCGAATTGCTCTCTTTCCCCGATTCAACATTCCACCGCGTCTCGGAGGTAAGATTCCCGCGTCCCGCGACAAAACCGCTCCCGTAATTCGCCCCGTCATGCCCGACCGGCGAAATGTTCTGCCCCGTCCCGTCAAAATTCCCCACGTCGTATCCATACGTCACCTTCGACACCAGATTCAGCCCCGTCGCGTCACGCCCCTTCACCTCGACCGTCCCCGCCAACCCGATTATCCGCCGCGATGTGTACGCCGCATCAAGGTTATAGACCGTGTGCGATTCCTTCAGCACCGTCGAAAGATCGGTGTCATAAACACGCACATATTCCGGCAAACTAAACAGCGACGTCGCGTAGTAACTAACCGTCGTCCGCTTTGTATTCGTCCCGTCGCCGACCCGCGATTCGGTGACGCGGGGGTTCAGAATATACGACAGGCCGGTATCGTGCTGTGATTGGGTTCCAACTCGTCCTGGAACGCCGTTCATGTGCAACATTAGGCTACGGGCCTTCCCAATTACGTGGCTGAGCCAGAAATCAAAACAAGATGCTGATTCGGATCAATACAGCCCCGAGGTAGAAAATCGGCGCCCGCACGAAAGACGTAGATACCACTGACGATCCGTTCTTTCGTTTTATACCCGGCTCCTACCTCATAGGCAATTCCCCGATCTCTTTCCACCATGAAAAATAAATTCTCATTGTTCGTGGCCGTGTTTGCGCTGTTGATCAATTCAAAAAGAGGGGCTGCGATTTTCTTCTTCAAATCTATTAGAATTAGGCCGTGTCTTACACCGTATGCCGTGTTAAACCCTTTACCAAACATTAGCTCGAAGGCCTTTCCCTCGTTTACAAAGGCAAATACGCCGTCGCCGTCAACACTTCCGTCTTGCTGGGTTGGTGGAAACCAGTGAAGTTCCGAATACGAACAGGGGTTGCGATGATTGTATTCTTCACTCGGTTTGCCCAAAGCCGCAATCAGTTCATCGCGAGACATATCAAGCCGGACTGAGTTCGTTCCGACTCCAGGCGCAATGAGTCTGTCCTCCCAAGGCTTAGCGCTCAAGGGCTGTGAAACAATAGTCTCCGTGCTTGATTCGTTTGCTATTGGCTCTGCGGACGTTCCATTTTCTTTCGCTAAGTTACCATCGCAAGAAAGAATCACGGCAAACATCGGAAGGCAGATAAACAATCGCCCTGTATAAGAAAATCGCATACGACCTCATTTAACTAAACTCCTCGATCCCTTATAGAAAACCGATTCAACCGCCAAAGCACGAGAAAAATAAATCCATCACGTTTCTAACATACGTGCCGTTCGCGGTTTGTGTGTAGCGCCTGTCCCGGTTCGTTCCTGCATTATCCAGTATCGAGATGTCTCCCTTTTGAATAGCAAGGTCTAACAACGATCCAGAGGAAGAGCTACCACTATTACCGGAAACTACAACTCCTCCACGCCCACGATTGTGGACTCTAGCCAAGCCTGCGAGGGCCCAGTATTGGATATTGCTTGAGGTAACGTCAAAACCGCCATTATCAAGGCCCGTAAGAATGTCACCCCACACGCGCGACCAGTTGTTTGCGATTGCGTTGGCCGCTGTCTGAAGATTATTAGCTTCTGCCTCAGTAATTCCATAAGTTTTCGGCTCTATTTGAAATACTCCACGCCCTGGTCCGCCGCCTAGCTGATTCCTGGAGATGAAGTCGCTTTCCTGGATTCCAATGGCGCCTAAAAGTCGAGCGATATTAACGTCGCCGACAGTTTGGTAAATCTGTCGAAGAGCAGCTTGGGCTCGAGCTAACCCCGCTGACGTTTTGCCCGCTTGATTCAGCGCGTTGGCGCAGGACATCTGGCTCGATCGATCCCTTTCTCGTCCAAGCTCAGTTGCAACCAAAACGCGGCCGAATTCGTCATTTACCGGTATGAACGAAGAGCTTACTGACCAGGTGCTGCTATAAATGGGGCTAGTCACTGTGTACGTGCCGTAGATCTCTGACTCTCCGTCGGCGGTTGTTGGCAGCATTGGCCCGCCTCGCGCGGCGGGGGAATTTCTCAGAGTTGGAGGGCCCGATGCTGTGCGGATCAGATATCTGGTTTCGGTTCGGTATCCGACAGGACTCGCGGACAATCTCGCCGTCCGTTCCACCGCTCCGAAGATTCCTCCAAATGCGAAGTCGAACATCCGCCCAAACTGGCTTGGCGGGACGCGGAGGCCGTCTATCGTGTGGCTTGCCTGCACCCCGTTCACCAAACTTGGATGCGATTCGCCGGAAAACAGAGGCACCCCGAAATCCGGTATTCCGCCAACATATGGATCAGAAAAGCCCACACTGTTTCCCATCGGGTCAAGTTCGTGCTGGTCCGTGTCCTCGCCGTTGCCTCCGATCGCGTGGCCGTCCGCACCGGTCGAGACGAGACTTGTCAGCGCGGCGTCCTTGTGCATCCACACAACACTGGCTCCGTCGTTCTGCACGGCAACTACGGTTCCATTTGCACGAACGTAGTTTCGGGTTAACTCACCACGTTCGAAGACCACTTCGCTCCCAAGGACGGTCGATCGGATGCGATAGGTCACGGTCGTTTCTTCCTCGCCGTCGACCGGATCGTGGGTAGCTGCCACCACAACCAACATTCCGTCGCCATCATATCGCATCAACTGATCGTCTTCATAAACATTACCCGGCTCGTAATGCTCGTAATGCGAGGATCCCATTTGATTGGCCGCGTCGTAGGTATAGTTCATTCCAGCCGTGTCCGGGTCCTTCAGTCCGTTGCCTTCATTGTCGTACGATCCGCTCGGCATCGAAAGACGGTCGTTCGAATAGCTCCAGTTCATTGTACTTGGCCCTCTCGAAAAGTGCTTGAACGTCCGCTGCGTTAGATTTCCGAAAGCGTCATATTGAAACGCGTTGCCGAACGGGATGTTCATAGCGGAATCAGTTGTGCCCCTGGCCTCGGCTCCGGTCTTCGCCTCCGTCATACGCGACATGTGGTCATACCTGTAAAGCCGGTCGAATTTTGCGTTATTAGAATTCGTTTCTGATCTTAAGGAACCATCCGCGTAAAAATCGTAGGATTTGTCGAGAATCGCTGTTGCGTCCTTTTTCAATTCAAAAGATGTCGCCTGAAGCTTATTGTTAAAGCTCTCGATGTTCATCTCGGTGCCGTTGCCATATTCAAGATGCGTTAACGAACCCCAGGCACGATAATGGGGATTGTCGGCGTAGTCAAAGCTTCCGGCTCCCGACGCTCCAGTGACAGAACTTGTCCTTCCCAGCTTATCAAATGAATAATTGACCTGCAGGGCCGTCCCGAAGGAATTAGCGTAGGATTTAAGCTGGCCCGAAGGCGTATAACTATAAGTCAAAGCAATTGTATTATTCGTAAAGCCCGTATTTTGATCACTGAACTGCCGCGTCTCCGATGTCATTCTCGACAATGCGTCATACGCATACACGACAGTGCCGAGGCTATCACTCATCTGGGTCCGGTTGCCGAGACTATCATAGCTAAAGCTAACATCAGCCGGATCGGCTATCCCGGAACCCGTGGGCACCGTCCACGCGACGTTCGTCACCAGCCCAATAGAATTGTACGTGTAACCAGCTATTGCTCCTCGTCCGTCCGCTATTGATTGGACGCTGTTATCCGGGTTGTAGCTGTATGTTGTGTATTTGGGATCGTCGTTCGCATCGCGCTGGGCCGGCCGATGCGATTGGTAAACGCGCCCGTGTCCATCGTAGGTCGTTGTTACTTCGCGGAATGTCTGCGGCGTGGCGGTCGAGGTGTTATCGGTCTGTTTTGTCCGCGTCACCTGATCGCGGCCGTTAAAGAACTGCTCGGTCGTGGTGTAGGCCGTTGTGCCGTCCCATTTATAAACAAGCGTCTTGTAACCGCGGCCCAGGATATCCTCGTATATCTTTTGTACCCGCCGTGCGTTCCCGGTCGTGTCGTCGCGCGGGACCATCTCGCTTTGTATCGTCGTGATCTGGCCGCCGGCGCAGCCGCAGCCTTCGTAGGAGATAAGGATGTCGGAATCGTTATACGTTGCCTGGTCGATGCCGTCGGTGTTGATCTTTCTCACGACGCGGCCTTTCCAGTCGTACTTTTGGTATGTCCACAGGAACTCGCGTGCGGCGTCGTCGCCGGCGGCGGCCCAGGATGAATTCACTTCGGTCGGCACCGACTGTTTCTTCACGCGGCCGAGGATGTCGTATTCGGCGAAGGTTGCGGCCCATGTAAGAGTGTTGCCGTTGGCATCAAACGTGTGCGGCGTACGCGACTTCAGCACACGGCCGGCGCCGTCCGACCAGGTTTCGGCGAGCACTTCATCCGCCGAATCGCCGACGCCGTTCGCGTTTGTGTCCGTGATGGTCGAATACACTTTCGATTGGATGCCGTTCGTCGGGTATTCGTAACGCGTGTAGCTTTTCTCGGTCGTGTTTATGTAAACCGAATCCTTCTGCACGCGGCCCTGCGCGTCGTAAACGCGTTTTGTCGTCTTGCCGTAGGTCTGTCCGGCGGGTGCCGGGCTTGAGGCCTCGACATTCGCTCCGATGTCGTAGCGGTATTTTACTTGGGAGTACGCTCCGGCCGGATCGGTTATTTTTGTCGGATAGGCGTAGGTCGCCGCTATGCTGTGGCGTTCCAACTGTCCGTGTAATCCACCGTCACCGTGCGTGTGTTCGTCCCGTCCCACGGCGTTGTCCGCGAAACGACCGCACCGGCCGTGTTGTATTCGGCCGACGACGTTATCGCGTACGCCGAATTGCTCTCTTTCCCCGATTCAACATTCCACCGCGTCTCGGAGGTAAGATTCCCGCGTCCCGCGACAAAACTGCTTCCGTAATTCGTCCCAGCCGAATCCATAATTTACTTCGTGCATTTCGTGGTCAGGGTTTAAGCCTTTACCACGAAACGCACGAAACGAATTTGCGGAAGCCCGCACGTAGTAAGGGCATGGTAGGCGACAGTGTCTATTTCGCCCCGTACTTCGCGCGGGCTTCCGCAATGAAACGCACGAATCTGGACACGGAATTCATGCCCTTACTTCGTGCGGGCTTCTGCAATGAAACGCACGAATCTGGACACGGAATTCATGCCCTTACTTCGTGCGGGCTTCTGCCTTGTTGGTTGTGTTTCGTGGTTGAGGTTTAGGACTTAACCACGAAGATCACGAAAGGGAGACGCGAAATTCACGAAAAGAGGTCCGCTATTGCCCTGTGGGAAGCTTTCGGTTTTCGAAGCTGTCTCTTAATTCGGTGTGACGGCTGGTCAGAGGGATGAGGCGGCCGCCGATGAATTCGTATTTGATATTTGTACGCGGATCGAGGATGTCGCCATCGGTGACGACGATGTTCGCCAATTTGCCGACGTCGATCGAACCAATACGGTCGGCAACACCAAGGATCTCAGCCGGGTAGATCGTGACCGACTTGAGCGCATCTTCGCGTGAAAGGCCGTAAGCACCGGCAAGCCCGGCGTGATACGGCAGATCGCGGTTATCCGATCCCTGTCCGCCGGTCGATATGGCAAAACGGATGCCCGCCTGCTTTATCTTTGACGGCCCTTCGAACTGAATATCATAAGGATCGTCGTCGCGCGTGGGCAATTCGTAAACATTTGTGTAAATAACGGCGATGTTGTTCGCCTTAAGCACATCGGCCGCCTTCCACGCTTCCTGGCCGCCCGAGATAATTCCCTTCAGCTTCAGGTCAGCGACAAATTTTGCGACCGCTCGGATATCGCGCTCGCGTTCGGCGGCAAAAACGATCGGCTTTTCGCCGCGGGCATAGGTCACAAGCGCCTCGAGCGGCAGGTTGACGGCCGGTTCCGGCAGCGTTTTGTCCTTTGCGTAGGCATCCATCGCACGGCCGTAGTTGATCGCTTCGGTAAAAAGCTTTTTCAGTTCGTCGATCTGTGTGTCGCGGCGGCGGACAAGCTCGTTAAAATCGGTCTGCGGCCGCCCAAATCCGCCAAAGCCTCCAAATCCGCCGCCGCCGCCCGCGATCCGCGGAAAATTTATCACCAGCGCCGCCGTGGGAACGATCGCCATTTCGGCCTGCGTCGATCCGTTCAGATTGATGATGGCGCTTTGCCCGGCGATCATGCCGCCGGTCGGGGCGGACATCACGGTTGTGACGCCGTTCACACGCGTTACATTTACATGCGACGAATGCGGATTGATGCCGGTGATGGCTTTTGCGTTAGCGTTGTTCGTTCCCGTTTCCGCGATGTCCATTGTCGCGTTCGCGCCCTGGCCGATCTCCGCCAGGCCGAGGCCGGTTGCGGAATCGATCATTCCCGGATAGACCGAAAGGCCCTTGCCGTCGATCTTTTCCGCACCCGACGGAATGGAAACGCCTGTTCCGACCGCCGCGATCTTGCCGTTCTGGATAACGACCGTCCCATTCTCGATCACCGCGCCCGAAACCGTGACGACACGTGCCCCAACTATCGCAAACGTGCCCGCACGGCCGGTCTTGTTCTGCTCGGAACCATCGCTCTGGGAAAGCACTTCACCACAGAGGCACAGAGTCACGGAGAAAAGGAATGTCAGAATTTGGAAACGACGAATGTTCATTTTATTTGATCCTCTAGGCCGAGCGATTTCCTTACCGTTACGACGTGCTGCTTCACTGATCATTGTCCCGGTTCTCCTGATCAGCGTCGTCGCGGTCGCCGCGAACGCGTTCGGCCGGAACGCGCGGTGCTGTGCCGCCGCTTGCCGGTGCTTTGTTGACGTCAAGCTTCTCAAGTGCCTCGCGTTCTTTCGCAAGCACGCTCCGGTTTGCGATATCGGCCGCACGGTCAAAATAGACGACGCCTTCGATCATCGTTATCTCAGGGTGCGAATACGGGCTGAACGGATGTTCGCTCCAAATAACCAGGTCGGCGTCCTTGCCAACCTCGATCGAACCGGTACGCTTGTCAATGTGAAGCTGCTTTGCCGGATTAAGCGTGATCATCTGCAGCGCATCCTGTTCGGGGACGCCGCCGTATTTCATTATCTTCGCCGCATCCAGATTAAGCCGACGCATGCGGCCGTCATCATCAGAATTGATCGAGACGACAACACCGTTCTTCCATAAAATATAGGCGTTGTATGGAATTGCGTCGTAAGCTTCGAGCTTATAGCTCCAGAAATCTGTGAATGTTGAGACGCCGGCGCCGTGTTTGGCTATCTCCGGCGCGATCTTGTAAGCCTCAAGCCCGTGCTGAAGCGTGCCGACGCGGAAACCGAACTCTTCGGCCAGGCGCAAAAGATTCAAATGTTCGTCCGAACGATAGCCGTGACAATGAACAAGCCGTTTGCCTTCGAGAACCTCGACCAGCGGCTGCAGCTCTTCATCAACTCGCGGCGGGACCTTTGTCTTTTTTGCACGATAATCGTCCCACGCCTGCTTGTAATCACGCGCCCGGCGGAACGCATCGCGGATAGTTTCCATCGTGCCCATCCGTGTTCGCGGATAACGCACCGTTTGACCGGCCTGCGGCTGAAAACTTGACCGTTTTACATTCTCGCCAAGTGCGAACTTTATGCCCGGCATTGCGTCAGGGATCGGATAATCTTCGGTTGGGTGCCCCCATTTGAATTTTACGGTCAGGCTTTGCCCGCCGATCGGGTTTGCCGATCCATGAAGCAGGTTCGCCGCGGTTACACCGCCCGCAAGCGCCCGATAAATGGCGATGTCATGCGGATCGAGCACGTCGCGGACACGCGTCATCGACGTTACGGCCAGCGAACCTTCATTTATCGCCGACAACATCGAATGCGAATGGGCGTCAATGATGCCGGGCGAAACGAATTTGCCCGTCGCATCTATGACCTTTGCCCCCGCACCGGCCGTCAAGCCCTTGCCGATCCTGGAGATCTTGCCGTCGCGGATAAGAATGTCCGTCGCCGGAAGCGTTCCCTTGACCGCCGTCAGGACAGTGGCGTTCTTGATAAGAACTTCGCTCGGCTGCTGTGCCGAAACCGGCATGACAACGGACAAAATGACCGGGATGATCAGAAAGCTGATTATTCGTTTCATAACTTTGAGTAAAAACTGATCGCTGCTGGCCGCTTGTTACGGATTTTTTGTCCCCGAGATCGGGAACGAACCCTGTGTCGAATCGATCGTACCGGAAAGCCGCGTGCCCGTTACCGTCGCCTTGACCGTGAACGGCACCGTCTGGCCGCCGACACTGACCGATCCGGCAAAACTTACGCTGCTGCCCGAAAGCTGCCCTTCTGTAAGCGCGCCCGAACCGAGCTCGGTCGACAAGGTGCCCGCAAGCGACGCCCCTTGCTGCGTAATTGTCAAAGTGCCGCTCAGCGGCTGGCCTGGAATATCGATCGCGATCGCGTATGTACCGGCAACTGAACCGGGTGAGGTATCCGCGTCGCCGCGATTCCCCGCCGCCGGTGCGCCGCCACGCGGTCCGCGCCCGCCGGGGCCGGCCGGTGCGGGCGGCTTGGGCTGAAATACCGCGCCGTCAACAAATACGTGCGTGATGACCTTTTGATTTCCGAACACATCGCCCCGGACCACGGTCAGGTTCGCGATCTTTCCAGCCTCGACCGACCCAAGCCGGTCAGCGACGCCAAAGATCTCAGCCGGCCCAAGCGTCATTGCACGGATCGCCGCGTCCTTTGACAAACCATTCTCGGTCGTCTTGGCAGCATTGGAAAGAAAATCGCTAGCGTTTGTCGCTCCGCCGCCTTCGAACGCAAACTTTATGCCCGCGGCGGCCAACTTTCCGGCAACCTTTGGAACGTTTGCACGGAAACGAAGCGTTTCCATCGGCTCATCATCCGCTTCGGGAGAAGCGGCGGCCGTGCGTTTCGGAAAATTGAGCGAAAGCAGTACCGCGACATCTTGCGCCTTGAGCCTGTCGATAAACTTGTCCGCCTCCTGTCCGCCGGAAATGATCGCCTTGAGGTTATATTCCTTCGCCAGATCAAGCGCACGGACAATGTCATTTGCCCTGTTCGCCGTAAAGACGACCGCGATCTGCCTGTTTAGTACAGGTATCAAAGCGTCCAGCGATTTGTCGGATTCAGGCCGCTTCATTCCGCGCGGATTGGCTGCGTACATTTTCTCCAATTCCTGCTGCCGCCGGGCGTCGTTCAACATTTGCCTCAAGGCCGAGAATGTGCCGAGCAGCGAACCCGGATATTGGCCGGGAATGGTCGCAAACGTGACGTGGAGCGCCACCGGATTCTTCACCGTCATCGCCGAGACGGAATTACCCGCAAGTTCTATCAATGCGGAGTGCCCGTTGAAGATGCCGGTGCGTCCAACGGTAAGCGCAGTGGTAAACCCCGCGTTCCGATTCGCCTCAAATTGCGAATCGCCCGCCCGCACGTCGTCGAGCGTCATGTCTTCGGGACGAAAACCGTTTGGATAATTGGAGTTCGATGGATTCGCCGCCGCAGCCGACGCCGCAGCCTGGCCAAAGCCGCCCGCTCCCGCCGGACTCGGTGACGGGCGCGGAGCGGCAATGCCAAGATTGGTCAGCGAATCGATAAACCCCGGATAAACGGTCAGCCCTGTGCCGTCAAACACCTGCGCGTCTGCCGGCGTCCGAACATCGGCCCCGACCGATTCGATCAAGCCGTCGCGGACAACGACCGTCCCACGCTCGATCGTGCCGCCGGAAACCGTAACGATCCGTGCATTTGTGATCGCGTAAGACTGCGCAAATGCCGAAAGACTAAAGATCGAACCGATCGCTCCCAGGGCGAGCAGAAATAGCCTTGCTTTCATATTCGAATTTGAACGGAATTCAGAAGATTGAACTGTTACGCCTTGTAATACGCAAGAGAATAAAGGAAAAATCCCAAAATGCAAAGCGCCTTTCGGGAAGTTTACAAAAACTTACAATTGGCCGAAGAAGATCGAAATCAATTTTGTGTTCTACGATCTTCGTTCATTGGCAAGCAGCGTCTCCTTTCGCTCCACGCCCCATCGATAACCCGTCATTTTCCCATCCTTGCCGACAACGCGATGACAAGGCACGACCACAGCGACCCGATTGTTTGCACATGCCTGTGCGACGGCCCGTACTTTTTTGCGGTCGCCGAGATGTTCGGCAAGCTGGCTGTAAGTGATCGTCTCACCGTAAGGGATCTTTCTGAGCAATTCCCACACACGCATCTGAAATGCCGTCGCCTGAATGTCCAGCGGCAGGTCCAGCCGCTTCTTTTCACCGGCGAGATGCTGCAGAATTTCATCAACAAACCCCTTCAATACTTTTGCGTCTTTGACGACTTCGGCATTCGGGTATTCGCTGCGTAAATTTGTCTCCAGGCTTTCGTCATTGTCCGCGAACGCCACATTGCAAAGGCCCTTTATCGTCCTGGCAACAAGTATCCGCCCGAGTTCACAGTCCGTGATCGAATAATTTATCGTTACGCCTTGCCCGCCTTTCTTATATGCCGCGGGCGTCATTCCCATATTTTCGGCGGCCTTTTCATACAGTCTGCTGCTCGACCCGAACCCGGCGTCGTACATTGCCGCAGTGACATCGCTGCCTTCCCTTAATTCTGATTTGAACCGCTCCATTCTTTTCGCCTCCGAATACTTTTTCGGCGAAACGCCGATGACCTCTTTAAAACTCCGCTGCAAATGATAAGGGCTTAGATCGACCGCATCGGCGAGATCTTCGAGTGAATATGAATCCTCAGACCGCAGCAGATCGCACACCCTCAAGATCTTCTTGATCTGCGGATCGGCCGCCTCGGCGCTCTTTGGCCTGCATCTCAAACAGGCCCGCAGGCCAAACCTTTCCGCATCGGTCCATGTTGCAAAAAACTCAACATTCTCACGCTTCGGCGTTCTTGCCCGGCACGACGGACGGCAATAAATGCCC
The DNA here is from genome assembly GCA_020853255.1 of Acidobacteriota bacterium. Next base: position 7,060 of record JADYZI010000433.1, on the reverse strand, counting down.
GTTGTCTTTACACCAAGATAAAACGCCCCATCAAACCTTGCGTCATTCGCATTTACCGCCTGCCAAAATACTTCCTCGTTCATGTTCACAAGTTTATTCCTAACCAAACCTGAAATCTATCCGCATCTTGCGGTAGAATTTCAGAAGCCCGCACGTAGTTTGGGCATAATATGCAACGTTTCTAGTACGCCCTTACTCACGTGCGGGCTTCTGCAAGGAACACGTGCAAGCTTCTGCAAGTGATCTGATATGGGTGCGATCGTTTTATTCGACGGTGTGTGTAATTTTTGCAACGGCGCGGTCAATTGGGTTATCGAACACGACAAGGACGGATATTTCAAATTCGCGGCCTTGCAGTCTGAGATCGGACAGGAGCTATCGGCCAAACACGGCATAGACCAGTCGGAAACAGACTCGATAATCCTGGTTGAGGGCGAGCACGCTTTCACATACTCAACAGCCGCGCTGCGCGTAGCAAAACATCTTGGCGGTGCGTGGTCATGGACCTACGCGTTTATAATTGTTCCAAGGCCGATACGAGATATTTTCTATAAACTTTTTGCCAGAAGCCGATATCGGCTATTCGGCAAGCAGGACGCATGCATGATGCCGACACCGGAGATACGACGGCGTTTTCTTTAGATGCAGAAGCCCGCACGCAGTAAGGGCATAATATGCAGCGTGTCTATTACGCCCTTACTAACGTGCGGGCTTCTGCGAGGAACACGCGCGGGCTTCTGCAACTGAATGAGCGGACGCCGGTAAATGAAAACAATGAGTTTTTCACTCGACACACTCGAATACGAAAAGCTGCTCGAACTTGTCAGCCGAAACGCTCAAACACCGATGGGCGTTGAGCGGTTCGCCGGACTGCGCCCGAAAACGAACCGTCTTGAACTCAATTCTGACCTTGCCGCAATTACAGAAGCAATTTTGTTGAACGAAGAAAAGCAGGTGACCTGGTCGTTCAGCGGCCTCGAAGATCCAAGCGACGCGGCCGCTATCTTAAAGATCAAGAACGCCACGCTCGAACCAAATCTTCTGCTTGGCATCGCGCGTGTTTGCAATCAGGCATTGTTCGCCCGTTCGTCTATCCAGCCCGAAAAAGAAGCTGCCCCGACGCTGTGGTCAAAGGTCGAATCGATCCCGCCGACGCTTTTCGCGGCCCTCGATAAAATTAACAAAAAACTCTTGCCCGGCGGTGAGATCGACGATTCGGCCTCGCCCGAACTTGCCCGCATCCGCCGCGAGATCTCGGTTCAGCGAACACGGCTTACCAGATCGCTCGAATCGGTAATGCGCGCATCGGCCGACGCGATCCAGGACGAGATCGTCACGATGCGGAACGACCGCTTCGTTATTCCCGTCAAAGCCGATTTTCGCGGAAAGGTCGGCGGTGTCGCTCACGGTTTTTCTTCAAGCGGCGCGACCGTTTTCGTCGAACCGCTCGAAGCGATCGAAGCAAACAACGAACTGCAGAATCTCAAAGGCAAAGAGGAACGCGAGGTCGCTAAAATTTTATTCGATCTGACCGAACAGCTTCGCGAACAGCTTCCCGCGGTCGAAACCGCCATCAATGCCGTCGCCGAACTCGATTTTGTAAAAGCCAAGGTTGAATTCGCAAGGAAATTCAAAGCGGTGGTCCCTGTGGTTTCGTCCGAAAACACGCTGGAACTCGTTGACGCTCGTCATCCGCTTCTCAAGTCAGAACCCCCTGCGTTAGCGGGGGGACAGTTCGTTGCCCAAAAAGGAACCTCGCCACCACGGAACTGGCCCGCCGCTAACGCAGGCGGTTCCGATTCGACCAACGGGCCGCCCGCTAACGCAGGCGGTTCTGACGGCGTCGTCCCTTCAAGTTTCAAACTCACCGGTGACCGTTCTGTCATGATCATCTCCGGTGCGAATGCGGGAGGCAAAACGGTCGTGCTGAAAACCGCCGGCCTGCTCAGTCTGATGGCAATTTCAGGGCTACCGGTTCCGGCGGCAAAGGCTGCAGTTCCGTTTTATCGTTCGGTGCTGGCAGATATCGGCGATCATCAATCGCTGGCGGCGAATCTTTCGACATTCAGCTCGCACATGTCGAACATCGCGGGCATGATGCAGGACTGCATCGCACCGTCGCTCGTCCTGCTCGACGAGGCAGGGACCGGGACCGATCCTGAAGAAGGTTCAGCTCTTGGGGTAGCGATAGTCGATCATTTTCGGCGGGCATGCGGCGCACACGTAATGGCTTCGACTCATTACCGCGGGCTGAAGATCTATGCCGCAAATGATCCAACGGTCGTGAATGCCTCGGTCGAGTTCGACGAAAAAACGCTCCAGCCAACTTATAAATTGCTTATCGGCCTGGCCGGCGCATCGTCCGGTATTCAGATCGCCAGCCGTTTTGGCATCAAGGCCGAAGTGATCGAGAACGCAAGAGAGAATCTCGATATTTCCGCCCAGGACGCCGAGGCATATTTGCTAAAACTCCAAACCGAAACCAAGCTGGCCGAAGACCTCCGCATCGCGCTCGAAGAAGAACGCGAGGCCGTCGCGATGAAATACGCCACGCTCGAGATCGAGGCGGGCAAAAAGGAGAAGGCCCGCCAGAAGGAGTTTGAACAAACCCTAGCCGAAACGGTAGATTCCTTCGAGCGGCAATCAAAGGCTTTCATCGCAACGCTCGAAGACAAAGCACTAAAGAACAAGCTCGAAAAAGAACGCTCCGCCCGCAAGGCCGAACTCAATCGATCGATGGTTGCAAAGATCGGCAATAAGGCAGCGGGCAGGTCAGAACCACCTGCGTTAGCGGGTGGGTTCTTCTCGCCCGGTGTTGATAAGAACCCACCCGCTAACGCAGGTGGTACTGACAAGATCGCCGTCGGCTCGCAAGTCATCACATCTTTTGGCAACATCGGCACGGTCGAAAAAATGGATAAAGAAGTTGCCGAAGTCATGGTCGGCGGCATGCGCATCCGCGAAAAGATCGCCGATCTAAAGATCGCTTCCCAGGCAGAAACACGACCGGTAGGGAGTGTGCCCGACAGATCAACTGGCCGCTCGCAGAAAAACATCGAATCGCCGATCGACATCGACGGCCGCGACGCCGAAGCTGAACTCAACCTGATCGGCAAGACCACCGCCGAAGCCGAATACGAACTCGACCGCTTCATCGACGAAGCCTACCTCGCCTCAATTCCCCGCATCCGCATAATCCACGGCTTCGGCACGGGCGCCCTGAAAAACTTCGTCCACCACACCCTAAAAAACCACGACCTCATCGCCGCCTTCACCTTCGCCCCACCCAACCAAGGCGGAAACGGTGCTACAATTGCGGAAATGAAACTATTATCCTGACGTTGTTGGTTAGACGTTATCATGGCGGGTACAAATCAAAAAGGGGTATTGGCCGCGAAGTACGGTCAACTTGTTTGCCCATTGACACTTCACATGAGTAATCGGAGAATCATTTTATGACTGCCACTCTAGAACTTAAACTGCCGGATAGTGTCCAGTTAAGCGACTTCGACATCAAGATGACGCTCGCCGCAAAGCTTTATGAGGACGGCACTCTGTCAGGAGGACAGGCGGCTGACCTTGTGGGAATATCAAAACGCGATTTTCTCGAGCAATTGGGCAATTACGGAGTTTCTATTTTCGGCTACACTGCTGAAGAGTTGCGTGAGGATTTGAAACGCCTAAGAAAATGAAGGTCGTCATCGCGGATGCAAGCTGCCTCATCCTGTTAACAAATATTGATAAACTGGACATTCTTGCTTCGCTCTACGGTGAGATTTGGATCACGGAAGCCGTTCAACGTGAGTACCGACTCCCTCTTCCTCCATTTATCGTAATACAAAATCCTGCTGACTTGGAAAAATTGAATGACCTGCTTCGATCCCTCGACCCGGGCGAAGCGAGTTCGATCGCTCTGGCCCTGGAGAATCCTGGCTGCCGAATCATTATCGACGAAAAGAAAGGCAGACAGATCGCGTTGTCCATGGGCCTGGATTTGACCGGCACGCTTGGCGTGTTGACCGAGGCGGCAAAGCTCGACTTGATCGTAGCTGACGATCAACTCGTCAAGCAGCTTGAAATTCTCGGATTTCGACTTTCCGCCGAACTTAAGAACGAATTTCTGTCAGGCTCATAGTGCTTTACGACCAATTCTTCATTGACGAACTTAAAAGCCGTGCAGATATTGCGTGGCGGTTTTTTGTAATCGCGGTGTGTGTTGTTGTAGCAGTTACACTCGCCGCTGGACGGAGGCCAGCGAAAACGGTTTTGGTTGACGAGTTCGTCGCAGGTTCATGCAGCCACCTTAGGGGGACAATTGATCATTTTCTCCAGGACCTGGCTGCCAATCCAAAAACAGTCGGCTATGTCGTGACTGCCGGAGACGAAAACAACCGTATCGCGGCCGTAATTCGCGAAGAACGTATTAAGGCGCAGGCAAGAGTCCGGAGCTTCGATCCGTCGAGGCTTAGATTTATCCGATCAGTTCAAGCGGGTGTTGTTAAAACCCAATTCTGGCGAATTCCTAACTCAACAACTAAGATGGAATTTCCGAACGAAGACAATTCGTACGAGCTGAAAGCGATCGTTGGGCCAAAACTTGTTTTGAAAGATGCGAACTTTAATGACTCGGAATGTCAAGATCTCGATTATTCCGAAATATTCTCATGGTTTCTGCGTGACAACCCTAAATCGCGAACTAATATTGTCGTCTATGGAAAAGAGATCGTCGACGCAAAACGATTAGAAAAAAGAACGATCTACTCGCTGGTAAATCGATTCGGGATCGATCGCAAGCGTATTCGAACTTTTCTACAAGTTGTGCGGCCCGACCCCGACTCTCCAAAGGCCGTAGAATACTGGATACTGCCCTAACTAATTGTGCTTTACGACCAATTCTTTATTGACGACCTGAAATCCCGTGCGGACCTTGTGCGGATAATTGAGCCGTATGCTCCTTTGAAGAAGAAGGGCGCGAATTGGATGGGGTGTTGTCCGTTTCATCAGGAAAAGACACCTTCGTTTTCGGTCAATCCGAGTAAGGGTTTTTACAAATGTTTCGGGTGCGGGAAGGGCGGGACGGCGTTCAATTTTTTGATGGAGATGGAGGGGCTGAACTTCCCCGAGGCGGTCGAGCGTGTGGCGGAGATGTCCGGGATCCCGCTGCCTGAGAGGATCGATGACGGGCAGTTCCAACAAAACAAAAAGCGTCGGGAAGAGAAAAAGCAGCTTTCCGAGCAGATCGTCGAGCTAAACCAGATCGCACTTGAATTTTGGGAAGCGGAATTACAAGGAGAAAGCAAAAAAGCAAAGGCCGCAAAGGCATATTTGAGCGAACGCGGCATCTCGGAAGAGGTCCAAAAGCAGTTTCGCATAGGTTTCTCGCCAGATTCGTGGGATGCACTACTCAATCTTCTAAATGAAAAAGGCGCAGACGAAAGGCTGATCGAACAAAGCGGCCTTGTTTCGGTAAACGAAGAAAAAGAGCGCGTCTTCGACCGGTTTCGCGGGCGCATAATGTTTCCGGTGCTGGACTTGAACGGCAAACCGGTGGCATTCGGCGCGCGAGCGATGGGCGACGATCAGCCAAAATATCTGAATTCGCCGGAAACCGCGGCCTATGTCAAGGGACAGCATCTTTATGGCCTGTTCCAGTCGCGCGACTCGATAAGGCAAAAGAAATTCGCGATCCTGGTCGAAGGCTATCTTGATCTGATCGCGCTATACCAATTCGGCATTACCAATGTTGCCGCCAGTCTCGGCACTGCATTTACGCCTGAGCAATCCAAACTTCTCAACCGATCCACGAAAAAGGTTGTTATCAACTACGATGGCGATGCCGCTGGTATAAAAGCCGCCCGCCGCGCGATCGAGGAACTTCTCCCTAACGATCTGGAAATCAAGGTGCTCGTTCTGCCGAACGGCCAGGACCCGGACGATTTTGTCCGGGCGAACGGAGCTGAAGCCTATAATGAAGCCCGCGGCAGGGCCTTGCCGTTCCTTAATTTTGCGCTGGATGCTTCGGTTAAGGGCCGCTCGATCAATAATTCGAAACAAAAGGCCGAGGCGATCGAGGAAGTGATGCCCGTGCTCTCCGCAATCAAAAATCCGATCCAAAAACGTGAAAGCTTCGACCAGTCGATGGAATTCTTCCGTATCGAGGATGACGGGCTCAAACGTGATCTTTGGCACACGGTCAAGAGCGGACAGCGCTCGGATACAGAGGTTTTTCGAAGACAGGCCCGGCGTGCCGCCCGAATGCGGGTGACACTGGCAGAACAGCATTTGCTCGAACTGCTTGTACATGACCAAGAGCTGCGGGCAATGATCCTGCCTGCCCTGGAGGAGAGCGACTACGAGAACCTGGCAACCGCTCCCGTATTCCGCGCAATGTATTCCATCGACGAGAACGGATTCGAAATGTCGCTCGAAAATCTGGTCGAACGCCTGCCTGACGACGAATTGGCAGCCGATTTTGTTCCGCTGTTGATGCTGGGCGAACCAAAACGCCAACCCGGAGAGGTTGTTGATGAAGTGCTGCACGATGCCGAGAACTGCGTTCTCTCGCTACGCTCAATGGCGATCCAGAACCATATCCATGAGGTCAGCCAGCGGCTTATTTCCGCGGAACAGACCGGCAATTCAGGCCTGGTCAACCAACTGGTAGCCGAACAGCTTGAATTGTCAAAAATGATGCAGTCGATGCTTAGTAAAATCCGCCAAACCTGATATACTTTGAGATTTCGGTTGAATGCCCCGGTTTTGAAACAAAAATCGGACTGGATGCGTACTTTTTGGTGTGATTTTCGACAACTAATCACCCCCTGAATCATCCAAGCTCCCAGGAGATTATGCCTGACTACGACGAAAAAGAAGACCTGATGGACCGACTTGTCGCATTGGGAAAAAGGAAGAAATTCTTAAGCCTCGACGAGTTGCACCGCGAGATACCCGAGAATATGATGACCGCGGACGATCTTGAAGACGTCCTCGACCGCCTTGAAGGCGCAAACATCTCGGTAGCGGAAACGGACGCCCAATTATTAGAGCGAGCCTCGCAGCT
>JADYZI010000432.1 GCA_020853255.1 Acidobacteriota bacterium | reverse complement strand
CGTTTAACATAGAACGTACAAGGAATTTTGCCTGGCCGCCGCTTGCCGGCGAATTTGAGAATCCCAAGTCAGCAATGAGAATCAACCTCGCGCTGGATATTCTTGTCAGCCGGAATCGACCTAGCAAAGCGGGCCCCGGCGTTTCATTTACGGAATACCGCGGGCCCATGAAACGAAATAAACCAGGAAAAGGGGAAATGCAGCAATGAAGCTAAAGAACATAGGTGACCAGGTGATAGTACTTACGGGCGCGACCAGCGGGATCGGGCTAACTACCGCGCGGATGGCGGCGGACAAAGGGGCAAGGTTGATGCTTATCGCGAGAAACGAAGGGGCGTTGCGAGACCTGACGAACGAGATAAATGATAAAGGCGGCCAAGCTCTTTGCCACGCGGCTGATGTTGTGAGCGAAACCCACCTGCGCGACGCCGCCGACCGAGCGGTTGAACGATGGGGCCGAATTGACACATGGGTAAATTGCGCAGGTGTCGCGATTTACGGCAAGTTGGTTGACATCTCCGAAAACGATGCAAGGCGGCTTTTCGATACCGATTTTTGGGGTGTCGTCAACGGATCGCGTGTAGCTGTTGACCTTCTGCGTGAGAACGGCGGAGCGCTTATAAATCTTGGCAGCGAGGTTTCAGATGCTTCGGTCCCGCTGATCGGAATATACGCAGCGGCCAAACACGCCGTTAAGGGATTTACCGACGCGCTTAGAATGGAGCTTGAGGCCGATGATCTCCCGATCTCGGTAACGCTTATCAAGCCGACCTCGATACACACGCCATTCGTCGAGAACGCGCGGAACTATTTGCCGTTCGAGCCAATGGTGCCGGCTCCGGTCTATTCACCGGACCTTGTCGCCGAGGCGATCTTGTATTGCGCTCAAAATCGTGTTCGCGATTTCTTTGTCGGCGAAATGGCGGCGATCCATTCTGGAATGGCGTCATACACACCCCGGCTTAATGATACGTTTACGGAGTGGACGGCCGAATCGATGCAGGATTCAGGAAAGCCGGCCGCAGCCGGGCGGCGTGACGGCCTTCATCATTCTAATTCAAACCTTCGCGAACGCGGATCGGGCGACCGTTTTGTTATGGAACGAAGCGTTTATCAAAAAGTAAAGATGCATCCGATGCTGACAGCGGGGCTTTTTGCCGGCGGGGGCATTGCGGTTGCGGCACTGATCGCTTCGCGTATCGCGAAGCCTGATCAAACCGAATCTCATACCAACGACGGAATGAGGCTGGAACAAGGTAACAGGGAGAAAGAAATGAACAGGAATATGGACATTGCAGAACACATGGAGGTTGTCGGGTCAGACGGCGCACACGTAGGCACGGTCGATCATCTCGAGGGCGACCAGATCAAACTCACCAAAGCGGATTCCCCGGACGGCAGGCACCATCGAATACCCGTGACCGACGTCGAATCGGTTGACCAGAACCGAGTGATGCTCAGCCAAACAGCACAACAGGCCAAGGCGGCCTGGCAGAACGCATAGTTAAAGCGATCTTGATGAACAAGGAGTAACAATAATGGTAAACAGATATGGACAGGATCTAGGAAGACGCGACCGGGAATCTTCAAGAAGGGCCGGTTTTGGGCAGCGGCGGTTCGCCTCGGGGTCCAGGCCGTTCGGGGATGACGAAAGATATTTTGGCGGAAGCCGCCGCTATGGGGAAGGAAACGCGAACCGGCCGTATGGGACCTCGGCGTGGGAAGGCCGCGACTATGACGATGAGGCCCGCTACACTTCTGACAATAGGGAAAACGAATCAGCCAATGATCGCGGAATGTATCGCGGCGATGAACGGAACCGCCGCGGCGGCCCTTATACGAGCGGGTACACGGGCGGTGCCTACTCCGGACGCGACTATTCCGACGGCCGCTCCGGCCGAGTACGAAGCCAAGACCGTTGGGCCGGACACGGCGGGGCCGATGTCGGCCTGTATTCCTACCGCTACGAGCGCGACTATCCTTCATCGGAGATCGGCTACACGCAAGATCGCGAAGAAAATGATGAACGCGGCTGGTGGGACAAGACATCCGATGAAGTTTCCGCATGGTTCGGTGATGAGGACGCTGCCCGCCGCCGCCGAATAGATGCCCAAAACGGCGGCCATCGCGGACGCGGCCCGGCTGGATACACGCGTTCGGACGACCGGATCAAGGAAGACATAAACGACCGGCTGACCGATTACGACTACATTGACGCCACAGAAATCAATGTTGACGTGACCGGCGGCGATGTGACACTCACGGGTACGGTAAACAGCCGTCACGAAAAGCGATGGGCGGAAGATCTCGCGGAAGACATTTCAGGTGTAAAGAACGTTGAGAATCGATTACGTGTCGGCTCAATACCCGATAACTACAGCACAACTTCGTCAACAGTAACGTCCGCAACAGGTGAACAGGCGAAAGGCAGATCGTCTTCGGGCACGTAATAAGTGTTTTGGTAGGACGGGCGAGGGCGGATTAACCCTTCGCCCGCTTTCTCATCTCGGAAGGATGAGTCGCAGTGAATTCCGCAGCTGGGCGGGCTGGTTCGCTACAGCCGCCGCACGAGTCGCGGAATCGAATAATAACTCAAGAAATGCACGCCATTAGCGCAGCATAAGGAGGTAATTCTATGGCACAGGGTACAAAGCAAAAGCGGGAAGCAAATGACGCAAGCCAAAACCGGGAACCTGAACGACCAAATGCTGGTTCGACGTCTCAGGGACTGGTGAGGAGAGAAGGTCAGGGCCTCTCGGGCCGATTTTCGGGCCACTCGCTCTTTGACAATTTCCGCAACGAGATCGACCGACTTTTCGACGATTTCGGATTTGGTAGAAGTTTTCTTCCAACGTTTGCGGGCCTCGACAGCGGCGGTTCTCAAGGCAATGTTGGATGGATGCCGCAAACTGAAGTGTTTAGACGCAATAACCAATTGATCGTCAGGGCGGATCTCCCCGGCCTTAAAAAGGAGGATGTGAATATCGAGCTGGACGATGATCGGATCACGATCCGGGGAGAGAGAAAACAGGAACACGAAGAAGACAAGGATGGCGTTTATCGGTCCGAGCGAAGCTACGGCACATTTTATCGCTCAATACCGGTGCCCGACGGCGCGGACGGTGAAAAGGCCAAGGCCGATTTTCACGATGGCGTTCTTGAGATAACAATGCCGATGTCGGATGCAAAGCCAAAGCGAAGAAGACTCGAGATCCGTTGATCTGTTCGTGGGTTCACGGCAAGTTGTGAGGGCCGCGATACGGCCCTTGAATTTATCCTTGAAGATCTCCATGCAAGCGAGTTACGATCATCGGTGACGATCACGTCTCTTCAATCTTCAATGAGACACCTTGAACAAAACCTTAGTCGGGTACACATTTTCGTTCTGTCAATTGCGATATATACGGTCCTTGCGGTTGGCTGCGGCAATGCCCGGCCGCCCGCGGGAGCAGCGAGCTCGACCTTTGAGACCGATGACAAAGTGCAGTTTCGTGTCGAAACGATTGCCGAAGGGCTTGAGGTGCCGTGGGCATTTACGTGGCTGCCGAGCGGCGACATGCTGATCACCGAGAGGCCGGGCCGAGTTCGGATAATTCAGAAGGGAAAATTGCGGGCCGAACCCGTCTTTGTCGTACCGGACGTTGAGCCTAGCGGTGAGAGCGGCCTAATGGATATCTCGCTGCATCCTTCGTTTTCCAGCAACGGCTATGTATATCTGGCCTACGCATACAACTCCGACGGCAAACATGTAAAGGTTGTACGGTATAAATATTCGAACGGCACATTCACGGATCCGAAAGTGATCATCGAGGGCATACCGGCGTCGCCGAATCACGCGGGAACGCGTGCGCGGTTCGGGCCGGACGGAAAGCTGTATGTGACGACAGGCGATTCGACCGATTGGGAACTTGCGCAGGACAATAGTTCGCTGGCCGGCAAGACGCTTCGGCTCAACGATGACGGAAGCGTGCCAAAGGACAATCCGTTTGTCGGCAAAACGGGCTATCGGCCGG
>JADYZI010000431.1 GCA_020853255.1 Acidobacteriota bacterium | reverse complement strand
GTGAACGGTACCAGCCGGAAACAGCCTCGTTGTCGCGATCGGCTGCGAGGATGTATTGGATAAGGTCGTTTGTCCCAAGACAAAGAAAATCCGCTTCGGCTGCCATCTCGTCCGCCATCAGGACCGCTGATGGCACTTCTATCATCACGCCAAGCTTTGGCGAGCCGGCCGCGATGCCTTTTGACCGCAGCGACTTTGATTCCGCCGCCAGCATCTTCCTAACAGCCCGTATCTCCGAAATTCCGGAAACAAGCGGCAGGATCATATCGACCGGGCCTTCGGCCGACGCCCTCAAGATCGCCCGAAGCTGTGTTCGAAGCGAAGTTCTATGGCTCAAGCCTAACCGCACGCCGCGCAGTCCAAGCGCCGGGTTCGGCTCGCGCGAAAAGTTCTCATCGGCCAGGCGGTCGGCGTTGATATCGAACGTCCTGATCTTCACGCCCGCCTCACCGGCCGCCTTGGCGGCGTCAATGTATGCCTTGGCCTGCTCTTCCTCAGGCGGCATTTCACGAAAACGGCCGAAAAGGAATTCCGAACGGAACAGTCCTATTCCTTCCGCCCCAAATTCCCTGGCGCGCGCATAGGCGTCTGGGTCGTCTGCGTTTGCATAGATCCTGATCTCTCTGCCGTCCAGCGTCGATATCCGAGTTTCCGCGGAAAAGGCTTCTGCTTGATCAAGTTCCTTTGGACGTTTCGTTTTCGAAAAATGCTCTAAGGCCTGCGGCCCGGGATTCAATATCACCTGCCCGTTAAAGCCGTCAACGATCACAGGATCGCCCGTTTTTATTTGGCGAAAGACCTTTTTAACGCCGGTCACAGCCGGGCGCCGCATTTCGCGGGCGAGAATAAAGGAATGCGATGTCCAGCCGCCGTTCTCGGTGACAAAACCGCGCGGATGATGTCCGGATATCTCGACCAGCGTCGAAGGTTTTAATTCTTCCGCGACGACGATCGAATCTTCGCCAAACGGCAGCTTTAGGTCATCCTTGGCACCGAGAGCCGAAAGAATGCGGTCCGCAACATCTTCAATATCGATGTAGCGGTCACGAAAATGTTCGTCCGGGATCGCCTTGTACCGCGCGACATACTCATCCGTTACTGATTTTATCGCCCATTCCGCATTTACCTTGTGCGAAGCGATCTCGGCTTCGATCTTCGCCGCGAACGACGGATCATCTATCAATTCAAAATGGGCCGCAAAAATACCGGGCCCCGACCGGGCGATGACGCCTTTCTTTTTGCCCGCAAGCCGTGAAAGTTTCTTTTTCGCGGCGGCGATCGCGTCGCGAAAGCTCTTCAGTTCATCAGCTATCGCAGCTTCGGCAATGTCTATCTTATAGAACTGGCGGTTCGAGCCATGCAGGCAAACCGCCCGCCCGACAGCGACGCCGCGCGAGACAGCCCGGGCATTCAAGCGTATCTCCTGAGCGGTTTTCTCACTCAGCCCATTTTCCTCAAACTTGTCGTGAGCACTCATTTGCTCTGAGATGCTGAGATCGGCGGCCAGCGGTGGATCATTTCAATGAAATTGACCTCGCGGCGGCCATTTGGCCAGCTTCTCTAACTCCCAAAACTAAATCCGCCGCCGCCTCCGCCCTGTGACGGAAAGAACGGTTTTAACAGGCCCGCAAATGCGGCCAGGTTGCGTGTCTGGATCAGGACCTCGCCGGGGCCCGCAAATTCGGCGACCATTCCTTCGCCGCTCAAAAAGCTCTTAAAAAATCCGCTTGCCGCTTTCCGCAGGTTGTACTGCATGTGGCCTTCCCACGCGACAAGGTGGCCTGTGTCGATAACATACCGCTCGCCCGGCCGGAGCGTTTTTCGGTGAATGGAACCGAACGACGAAACAAGAAGGAGTCCCCGGCCGGAAACTTGCAGGACGAACAGGCCTTCGCCGCCAAAGAATGATTTTGCTCCGCCGAATTTTGTGTCAACATTCAGGCTTGTATCACCCGCGAGATATGAACTTGACTGCACCATGAATGTTTGATCGTTCATTTCAATTCCCGCCACATCGCCCGGAGATCCGGGTGCAAAAGTAACTTCACCGGGCCCGCCGCGAGCTGTAAAAGTAGAAACAAATGCCGACTCGCCGCCGACCGCGCGTTTCAATGCTCCGACCACGCCGCCTTTCAGGTTTGATTGCAGTTCGATATTTGCGGACATTGACACCATCGCACCTGCTTCGGCTGAGATCGATTGTTCCGCCGCAAGGTTTACGACCGCCAAAGCAAAAGATCCCGGATGCTCAACGGCCCACGTATATCCACGGCCTTGTCCCCGGCCGTCCGCGTCAAACTGAAAAGCACCTCCGGGCGGGTTTTGCTGTTGTCCGCCCTGGACAGCAGGCGTCGGCTGTACCGGCGGCGATCCCGCGAAAGGTTCCAGCGTTGCGCCGCACGACCCGCAAAATCTTGCATCCGCCAAAAGCGGCATTGTGCATTTCGGACAATTCATCAAACAACAACTCCTTTCGATTTTGATATCACGATCTCGGCCGCCTCTCCCGCATCGGCCGCAAAATCCAGAAGCGAGATATCATAGCTGGACACTGCCAGATTTTCGGCCCAGCAATCGACCACGGGCCGCCAGCATTCGCCGACCAAAACTATCGGCCGCGGTGCAAGAACTCCGGTCTGCAATTTGTTCCAGACAAGCGAAACTTCCGTAACCGTCCCCATACCGCCGCGAAATGCAACAAAGCCGACTGACCGCATGATCAGATTCTGCAGCCGGTCATAGAAATGGTCCGTCGCGACCTTGTCGGTAAGATAGCGGTTCGGTTCGGACTTGAACTGGTTCATCACGATCCCAAAAACACGTCCGCCGTTTTCCCGCGCACCGCGCGAGGCCGCTTCCATCACGCCCAGATAACCTCCGGTGCAAATAGTAAATCCCGCTTCAGCCAGCCTGGCGCCCAATGCCCGTGCCTCACGGTACTCAGGCGTGCCCTCAGTACACCTCGAGCCGCCAAATATAGTTACGATCTTTCCCTCAGTATTTTCGATCACAATCGAAGCCTCTTTGTCGGGGTTATTATATCGACACTCACCTTGCGCACAAAATTAACTCCCCTCCTTACAAAGGAGGGGTGGCCTTTAGGCCGGGGTGGTTCTTATGCGTCGCGAGAAACCAACATGGAATAATATTGAAGATTTGTGACGCTCAGAGAACCACCCCGTCAGCCGAAGCGGCTGCCACCCCTCCTTGGTAAGGAGGGGAGCCGGATATTCATTCTCCAGTTCCCCTCCTTACAAAGGAGGGGTGGCCTTCAGGCCGGGGTGGTTCTTATTCGTGGCGAGAAACCAACGTGAAATGATATTGAGTATATGTGACGTTCAGAGAACCACCCCGTCAGCCGAAGCGGCTGCCACCCCTCCTTGGCAAGGAGGGGAGCCGGATATTATTCTCACCTTTCCACTTCCTCCGGTGTCAAATTCCCCGCTTCATGGATCGCCCGTGTGGTGTCCGTAAATAGAAGTACAACACTTCCGGCGATAAAGAAGAAGACGAGGCCTAGTATTGCGTACCGGAAAGAGCCGGTCGCGCCCACAATGATGGTGAACATCAACTGGCCCATCCACGAAGTTCCCTTTTCGGAAATTTCATAAAGGCCGAAGAATGATGATTCTCTTCCCGCGGGGATCATTTGCGAATAAAGCGACCGCGACAATGCCTGTGCCGCACCCAGCACCATTCCGATAACCGCGCCCATTAAATATGCCTGTGTTTTGGTTTGAAAAAACGCGTATGCATAGATCACGATGCCGGACCAGATGATAAGCGACAGGATAATTGTCCGTTTCGAACCCAGAAACCTTGCGATGCGTTCAAAGATCAACGCTCCTGCAAACGCCGATATCTGTGCGATGCAGAAAATTATTATCAAGAACGCGTTGTCAACTTCGACACCTTTTGACGTGAACAGTTCGTAGGAAATAAAGACCGATGACTGCAAGATAACTGTCTGAATTCCGTCGTTATAAAAAAGATAGGCGATAAGGAACAAAAGCGTGAACCGCAGCCGCCTGAGTTCCCGCAGGGTTTGCCAGAGCTCGCTAAAACCGACGGTGATGATATTGCTGTTTTCAGGAACGCCTTTTTCCGGCTGGCGGGTTTTGAGCAAATAAAACGTGATGACCGCAAAAACTCCCCACCAAAGCGACGCGGCGAGAAAGCAGATCCGCACCGCCAGAGCTGTCGAAATACCAAACCGCCCGGCGTTGGAGATGAACAGAAGATCTAGCACAAGCATTATAAAGCCGCTCAAATATCCCAATCCATAGCCGTAACTCGAGACCTTGTCGCGCCGGTCTTCGGTCGTTATGTCGATAAGAAAAGCGTTATAAAAAACATTTGCCGCGGCAAAGAACATGCTCGAAGTGATAAAAAGCAGTCCGCAGACGAGATAAGATTCCGTTACAAAAAATAAAAGCCCGCCCGCGATAACGCCGGCGTAGCAAAACAAGGCCATCAGCTTCTTTTTGAGATGCGTATAATCGGCGATCGCTCCCAGGACCGGCAGGAATATGACCATCGAAACGACCGAGACCGCCGTGCAGAAAGCCGGAAAGCCCTTTGGCGTTACCTGAAAGATCCCGAGATCGAAAATAATTCCGTCCGGCCCCAATGCCTTTTCCGCCAGCCCAAGCATAAAAGGCCCAAGCAGCACGCCGATGGTCGTTGTAAAAAAGGCAGAGTTCGCCCAGTCATATACCATCCACCCAAAGATCTCTTTGCGGTTGTTCTTTTCCATGAAGCTTTCATCCCATTTCCCCTCCTTACCAAGGAGGGGTGGCAGCCGCTTCGGCTGACGGGGTGGTTCTTTTAATGTCACATATACTCAATATTATTTCCTGTTGATTCGTCGCCACGCAGAAGAACCACCCCGTCTGCGGCAAAAAGACAGCCGCATCCACCCCTCCTTTGTAAGGAGGGGAGCTTGAGAAGATACAGTAATACAAAACTCTGAAGTCCGCACAGTCCGGCGGCTTTTTACTGTGATTGGCAAAACACGCGTGCGTGCCGTAAAGTAGTTTTGCCTTCAATGTTTGGCTATGAAAGCAATGATCCTTGCGGCCGGGTTTGGGACGCGGCTGTTTCCACTCACAATTGACCGTACAAAACCGGCGATTCCATTTTTGGGAAAGCCGCTGGTCGGCTATGTCGCTGAATATTTGGCGCGGTATGGATTCAAGGAAATGATCGTTAACCTGCATCATCAGCCGGCCTCTGTCATCGATGCCCTGGGCGACGGGGACAGGTTCGGCGTTAAAATTGAATACACAATAGAACAGCCGAACATTCTGGGCACCGGCGGAGCGCTCGACAATGCCCGACATTTGCTCGAAGACGACACGTTCTTAATAGTGAACGGAAAAATAATCACCGACATCGACATTGCCGCCGCCGTCGAAACTCATAAAAGGTCCGGGGCTTTCGCGACAATGGTCTTGAAAGAAAATCATAAACGCGAAAGATTTACGGTGGTCGATACGGCTGACGGATACATCGCCGGATTTAGCGGAATGGCAACGCCGCAGACCGAGGAAGAGATCCGCGACGCCGAACACCAGCCAGCCACGCCGTTGATGTTTACCGGCATACACGTTGCCGACCCGCGCATCTTTGACTTTATCCCGCGCGGGGTTTTTTCTGACACAGTGACCGACGTTTACAAACCCGCAATGGCCCGCGGAGAAAAAATAGCCGCGCATGTTGCCGACGGTAACTGGTTCGAACTCTCGACAATTCCGCGGTATCTCGATATTTCGCTTGCGATGATGACAGAAAGCGATGTTTTTGTCGGCGCCAATTGTCATATTTCGCCCGGAGCTTCGATACGCGATTCTGTGCTGTGGGACGATGTCTCAGTCGCCGACGACGCACATCTATATCGCACAATAATCGCCGACGGCGTATCAATAGGCGCCGGAGAACACTTCGAAAACGCCGCCATCGTCCGTGCGGATATGGTAAGGACCTGCGACGAAATTCCCGAGAAGGCGATCAAGGGCTATATTCAAGGTGAGAACTATATCGTGCCGCTAAATTAAGGAAGGAGAGTTGCCGGAACGCCAGCGTCCCGCTGGCGAGTAGTATGTTTTGCAACTTGCGTCGAAAAGGAATATGCCCGCCGGCGGGACGCCGGCGTTCCGATTATGTCCGATCACCAAACCAGGCTTGAGCAATTTCTCACCGCGCGAAATGAGCCGCTTAATTTTCAGCAGCTAACGCCGGACGCATCGACGCGCGAATATTTTCGTATCAGCTGGCGTGGAAAGCATGCGATCGCGTGCGTTTATCCCGAACCATTTGTCGAAGCCGAACAGAGCTATCTGGATGTAACGAAGCTCTTTAAAGCTGGCGGCCTGCCCGTAGCAAACATTTTTGATCTTGATGAAGCACTCGGCGTGATCGTGCAGGAAGATTTCGGCGACACGATCCTACGCGATGTTCTTCAGCGGTCGCAGCCGCAGGAAAAAGAAGCGTTGATCGACGAAGCGATCACGCTGATAGCGCAAATTCAAAAAACGACCACTCTTGCCTTTGATGCGAATTCTATCGCCTCACGCCTGAAGTTCGATACCGAAAAGCTGATGTGGGAGCTTGAATTTTTTCGCACGCATTATTTTGAGACATATCTCAAAAAGCCGCTCGCGGAAGCCGAAACCGCAGCCTTACAACACGAATTTCTTGAACTCAGCCGCGAACTTGAATCACGTGCGGCCGTGCTTTGTCACCGTGATTTTCACGCCGCAAATTTGATGGTCGATTCCGCCGGCCAGCTTCATATTATCGATCATCAGGACGCACGCGTCGGCTCGGCGGCCTATGACCTTGTTTCCCTGCTGCTTGACCGCATTACCGAACCGCCGTCGGCTTCCTGGCTGGCGGTAAAAAGAAAATTCCTGCTCGCCGAACGCGTCCGCCTCGGCCTGGCCGC
>JADYZI010000430.1 GCA_020853255.1 Acidobacteriota bacterium | reverse complement strand
GTGCGGAAGGCGAAAGGGAATCTGCCATCCTGCAGGCAGACGGTGCCGCCCAGGCCCGGCTTAAGGCAGCGTCCGCCGAAGCCCAGGCGCTGGTTCAGATCGGTCAATCGATCGGAACACCGGAACAGACCGCACAGTATTTGATAACGAGCCGCTACATCGAATCTCTTCGCGATATGACGCGCACACAGAATTCAAAGGTCATCTTCATGCCGACGGAAACTTCGGCCATGCTGTCGAGTATCGGGGCGATCAAAGAAGTTCTGTCTGAAACGGGAACAAAGTCCGAGGAACTTCCGCCGGCCCCGCCGCGCGGCCCGCGTGAACTGAATCGGTAGGCCATACCGACGGGAGTCTTTGGCTAAACAATAATTGAAGATCGTACACTTGACCGGACGCGGGCATTCCGCAGGCTCAGGTGTTTGCTCCTAACGGCAACGACGCAAGCTGCGTGTAGATCGATCCTTTTGGCAGCAGCCGGCTTTCGTATATCGTGATCTGCCGAACATCGAACGCGGCAGGTCCAAAACTTGAGTCAACGTGACATTGTGCCAATTCGCGCGAACGCTCAGGTTCCCTGAGCCTGCCGATCGTAAGGTGCGGGGTGAATCGGCGCTTTTCAACTTTAAGCCCAATTCGACGCAACGAGTCCTCAAGCCGGGCTGCGACCGGAGAAAGCTGACCGTCATCTTCCACGCCGATCCACAAAGTCTTCGGATCGCCTTTCGGCGGGAATCGTCCGGTTCCCGTCAATGAAAGCCGAAACGGCCCGGCCGCGGAGGCAATATCCATTGCCGCTTGCCGAACTTTTTCCAACGTAGCGTCGTTTACATCACCGAGGAACTTTAAGGTCAGGTGCAGTTTCTCGGGCCGTTCCCAACCTACGCGAAGCATCGGAAACGCCCGCCGGAGGCAGTCGATATACGAGGCGGTCTTTTCACGGGCCTCTTCAGAAATGTCTATCGCAATGAATATTCTCTTCATCCAATGTTTTGCGTCAGATTCTACTCGTTGCTAAACTTTGCATCAAATATGAAGCCTCTCAAGCTACTGTTGGCCGCACTGGCGCTCGTGATCCTGCTGATCTGTGTCGGGTCGTACTGGCTCTACAGTTTACTGACCACGCCTGTCAAACACGATAAGGCTGAACAGATCGTCGTCATCGAGAAAGGTTCAACTCCGGTACAGATCATCTCAAGGCTTGCGTCGGAGGGAATTCTTTCCGGAGAATTCGGCCCACGGCTTTATTTGCGTATATTCGGCGACCCGTCAAAGATCCAGGCGGGCGAGTATCAATTCAAATCGCCGATCTCTCCGCTCGAGGTCCTAAAGGAATTGGAGACGGGCGAGATACAAACGACAAAGCTGACGATACCCGAGGGCTTTACGCGGTTTGATATCGCAAAACGCATTGCCGCCCTTTTTCCGCAAGAGTCGCCGGTTGACGAGAAGCAGGTCCTTGCAATGATGGACGACACAGCTCTGATCCGTGATATCTCGCCCAATGCCAAAAACCTGGAAGGCTATATGTATCCGAGCACGTATAACATTCCAAAAAAGGCAACGCCGCAGGAGGTCATTAGAATAACGGTCGAGCAGTTTCGCAAGTTCTGGAAACCTGAATGGACCGAACAGGCGCGCGCGATGGGCCGAACACCGAACGAGATAGTGACGATCGCGTCACTGATAGAAACTGAGACCGGCGTCGAACGCGAACGCCCCATCGTCGCGGGCATCATAAATAACCGCCTCGCCCGAAATATTCCGCTTGGGATCGATCAGACCAACGTTTACATTGCAAAGATGCTCGGCAAATGGGACGGAACCATTCATAAGAGCGATCTCGAGGTCGATTCACCTTACAACACCCGCACCAAGACAGGGCTGCCGCCGGGCCCGATCTCGTCCGTTACCGAAAGCTCGATCCGTGCGGCGTTGAGTCCAGAGCAGAATGATTATCTATACTATGTCCGCAACGTAGATCTCAACGACGGTTCGCACTGGTTTTATGCATCCGCTGCCGAATTCGAAAAGGGCAAGGCGAAGTATCAGCGATGGTTGGAAAAAGAGAGAATGGAAGAACGCGCGAATCCAACGGTTGGATCAAAATAGCGCACTTCTATTGATGGTCATTTATTTCCTGAATATCCGTGTCCTGTTTTGTGCGTTTCGTGGTGCGAGTTCCGGCATCGTCACCACGAAAACCACGAACAAAGACGAAGACAGGATCACATGGTTGAATGATAAAACTTCTCGCTCTTGATCTTGACGGCACGCTTCTTGATTCGCGCGGGCAAATTCCTGAGGCAAACCGTGCGGCGATCCGTTCGGCCGAGGGGGCGGGCGTGCTTGTAACGATTGCGACCGGACGGCGGTTTCGGGACGCACGGCCTGTCGGCTTGGAATTGGAACTAAATGCTCCGCTTGTGACCCACAATGGAGCTCTTCTCAAATATGCGGGTTCGCTTGAAACGGTTGCGGCTTCCCTGCTTGACCAGGAGACAACCCGAGAAATAGTTCGGGTTGGAAAACAGTACGGCGGCGACGCACTGGTCAGCGCCGATCCTCAGGGCCAAGGTTCGCTTCTCTATGATCGCGTCTCCGACGACAATATCCCGCTGCAGCGTTACCTCGCCTGGGCAACGCGGCTGCATGGTGACGGAGCCGCCAGCGCCGTTGCACACGTAGCCGATCTTCGCGACGCACTTTCGGACCATCAGGTCATTCATATCTCATTCTCAGGCACATGCGATGCGATGGGCCGAATGGTCGATTTTCTCTACAACGAACTTGCGGATTCCGTTACGATCCTTCCCACGATCTATCCGCGGCTCGATTTTACGTTGATCGACATTCTGCCGCCCGGAACGACCAAAGGTACCGGCCTGGAAACGCTTGCAGGAAGCCTTGCGATCAGCCCGGATGAGATAATGGTGGTGGGTGATAATTTTAACGATCTTGGCATGCTGGAATTTGCCGGCACGCCCGTTGTGATGGGAAACGCCGACTCAAGTTTGCTTGAACGGCCCGAATTTTATAAAACTGTATCTAACGATGAAAG
>JADYZI010000429.1 GCA_020853255.1 Acidobacteriota bacterium | reverse complement strand
GACTTACTTTAGGAGCTTGTGAATTAGAAATGAAAAATCAGAAAGGTTTCTCACTCATCGAATTGCTGATCGTCGTCGTGATCATCGGCATCATTGCTGCAATCGCTATCCCGAACCTGCTGGCGGCCCGCCGCTCGGCAAATGAAGGCTCGGCCATCTCGTCCCTGCGTACCATTCACGGTGCGGAAATGACATATAACTCGACCAATGGCGGCGGTAACTTCGGTACTCTCGCGGACCTGTTCGCGAACAACCTCGTTGACGTGCAGCTCGGCTCGGGTTCGAACCAGAAGAGCGGATTTAACTTCGCTGCTGGCGACCAGGATCGTCCGGCTACGGCTCCGGCAACCTTTGGTGCCTGTGCTAACCCGACGACACCTACAGGCATCACGGCGACAGGTACGCGTTCGTTCGGTGTTGCCACGGACGGCGTGATCTACGCTGTTCCGGGTGCGGCTGCCGGATGTGCTGTTGCTGCTGCAACAGGTGTTATCACGTACACGGGTACGACGACCGCCATCGGCAACTAGTCATAAAAATTGTTCACTTCTGGAAGGGCCGTCTGGTATAATTCAGACGGCCCTTTCTGCATTTCTCGCCGGCCCGTACGCATACTCAAACCTCAGTCTGATCTAAGCGCCTAAGGCAGCAAGGTATTTTCAGCGCGGATCAGGCAGATCTTTACGGATCTAACCATTTTGGTCCGCCTTATCCGCTGAATCCACCTTCAAATTGCCCAAATAAATGGAGTCGGTTAAAGTCACAATTCAACATTACCTGATCTCTGCATGGCCGCTCATTATTGTCGTGCCGCTGGTCCAGGTTCCGCTGCCGATGTTTGTGACCGGCCATCCATGGCGGGCGGAACTGGCCCTTGCGCTGTATGCGGCCGCGTTGATCGGGACGGTACTTTTCGCAAAAAGGTCCGGCTTCCGTTTTCACTCGCCGATGATGCCGACCGATCGGCAATTTTCCATTTTCATCGCGGCATTCACTGCGATCGGTTTCATTTCATCACTTTGGGCCGGCGCATTCGCCTCGGTCGTGCATCACACGCTTCTTTGGTCGCTGTATCTTATCTTTTTTGCCATTACGTGCTTCATCGTTAGCGACCGGCGGCTTCTTCGTGGTTCATTCTTTGTTCTCGGTGCGGTCTCCGTTGTCTTCTGCGGTATTTGTGCACTTGAATATTTCCTGCGCCCGTCGCTGGACCAAACCTTCGGCTTCCGCTATGCAAGATACGCCGAGATAAGCGCTGCCCTTCTTCCGCTCTTCGTTTCATTAGCGATGCGGGTGAAAGGGCGTAATTTCACCCTCGCTGCCGCTACTGTGGCCGGGCTATGGCTTCAGGTGTTGTGTTCGCAAAGCCGCACCGCGGTGATCGCCTCGATCCTTGGCCTTGCTCTTTTTGCGGGGCTTGCGGTCCTGTTCGACCGCTCACGGTTAGAGTTAAGAAGAGTTGCGGTGCTCGCCGGACTATTTATCGCGATGACGGTCTCCGCACAGCTTCCGTCGATCCTTTCGCCGGACCGTGCAGGAGCCCTTACCCGTTTCAGCACCGCCGCCGAAACGGATGCATCGAACTCGATCGGCCAAAATGTTCGCCGCCAGTTTATCGGTGTCGGCCTTGAGATGGCCAAACAGAACTTGTTTACGGGAGTTGGGGCGGATAACTTCGGGTTGGAATACAACAAATATCGCGCCGTCTATTCAGCCAATACCGACGACCGTGCGATCGCGGCATACGGCGAGGATGGTCTTCCCGAACGCGCCCACAATGAATATCTGCAGGTGTTAGCGGAATCCGGCATCATCGGCCTCGCCATTTTTGGTGCGATGCTGATGTACATTCTGTTCGTCGGCTATGGGCTGATCAGGCGATTTGCGAATGAACGTTACTCGATCACGCGTATCGCCGCCTTCGCCGGAATCTTCGCGTTTCTCGCCTCGTCGGCATTCAGCTCGTTTTCATTTCGGTTGGGACAGAATGGGATCATCTTTTTCTTCCTCGCCGCGGTGTTGCTGCGAACGGCGGGACCGGATCCTAAAAAAGCCAACGCCTTGACCCGCAAGCTCGTGCCGTCAATGCTTATTATATCCCTCACCGCCCTTGCGTTCTTTTCCGCACGCGGCTGGAGCCAATATTTGGTGAACGCCGGCGAAAGAACGCCCAACGCGATAGACGCCTCCCGAACGTTCGACACGGCCCTGATGTTCGATCCGTCAAATGCGTCGGCTCATTTTTCATACGGAATGCGGCTGCTTGGCGAACGCGATGCCGAAAATTCAGCCCGGCAGTTTCGGCTGGCGGTGGACAAAGGCATCAACAATGTCACTGCGTATTCATATCTGATAACGGCTCTGTATTTGACGGATAGGCTTACTGAGGCAAGGGACACCGCGGCCGAAGCGGTTAATATTTTTCCGTTCTCGGTGTTTATGCAAACTCGCCTTGCCCTTTTGGAAAGCGAGCTTGGCAATGAGGCCGCGGCGGAAATACATTTTGCAAAAGCTGCTGAACTCGATAAAAAAGCGGCCGTGACCTGGCGGCTTCTGATCGGGCAAGGGGCAAGGGCTGCCGCCGAAGCAGGACGACGCGGCGAGGGCGTTGACGTGCTCTACAATCTGCAGCCCGAGAACCCGATGTGGGCAATTATCACCGAACGCGAGATCCGATTTCCGGAAGAGAAATTCAAGTTCCCAACGCCCGACAGACCGTAGGTCGTATCTTCGTTCGTGCGTTTCGCTTCTTGATCCGTTCTTCTTCGTGTTGGCAAAGCCGAAACCTGGACCACGAAAGAGACGAAAAGAAGACACGAAAAACCACGAAACAAAACGGCGTTAGAGAAAGGAGGCAGGCACACTGAGTTTCAATCGCCCTTAGAAATAATGTAAAATATTTTGGGCACAGTTCCCGCCTTCGTTGCTTGCTCGATGCGGCGATCTTCAAACACCAACTATTTCACGCAGATATTCGTCATTGCCAAGAACGCGTTTCGCGAGGCGGTGCGGGACCGTATTCTCTATAATCTGGTCGTATTTGTTCTGCTTATAACAGGTGCCGCCATTTTCCTCGGCGAACTGACTGCAGGCCAGGAAGTGCGCACGATCATCAATCTCGGCCTGAACGCCATCCTTCTGTTCGGTGCCTTTATTGCGATCTTCGTCGGCGTCGGGTTGGTTTCCAAAGAAATAGAAAAGCGCACGGTTTATGCGATCTTTGCAAAACCGGTAACAAGACCGCAGTTCCTGATCGGCAAGTATCTGGGCCTTTGCTTGACGCTGCTTGTAAACACGGCTGTAATGGGGATCGGTGTGACGCTCGCGCTTGTTTACGTCGGCGGCGGCGGCCGTTTGGCATCGGTTTGGGCGGCGGTGTTTTTTGTCTTTCTTGAACTTTGCGTTTTGACGGCGGTCGCGATCACATTCTCTTCGTTCTCGACACCGGCGCTTTCGGCGCTGTTCACTTTCTTCATTTTCGTCATTGGACATTTCAGTTCGTCACTTCGCGAATTTGCCGCCGCGCTCGGATCCGCCGGGGCGAAGGCTGTTTTCGGGACGATCTATTACATAATGCCGAATCTTTCGCTCTACGGCTTTCGTACCCAGGCGGCTTACGGCCTGCTTCCTGACGCGGCGGCGATCGCGGCCATTACCGGTTACACGATCGTCTATATTACCGTTCTGCTGTCGATCGCCAATTTTATTTTCAGCCGCCGGAATTTCAAGTAGATCCAAAAATGAGCAAAACAGTGCAAGCCGATCGATCAGGTGTCCGCTTTAGCGGCATGATGTTGGCTATCGCCTTACTGACAGGATCTTGTGCCGTTTACTTTCTTGCAAACGCCGCCGAGGCCGGCAGGACGCCCGTACCGGGATCGGCCATTGACGACGATCTTTCGCTTGAAGGCAAACGACTCAAAGGCTTCGTATTCGGTGCCGAGGGGCTTATCGCGGACGTTTACTGGATGCAGTCGCTGCAATATCTTGGTGACAAGTTCGTTAATGCACCGGCGGACCAGGTGATCAGCCTCGATGATCTACGCCCGCTGAACCCGCGATTGCTTTATCCATACCTAGACAACGCAACTGACCTCGATCCGGGTTTTATGGCCGCCTATTCGTACGGTGCGACCGTCCTTCCGGCTATCGACCCCGAAACGGCGATAAAATTCACGAAAAAGGGCATTGCGAATAACCCTGAGAACTTTCGGCTCTATCAATATCTCGGTTTCATTTACTGGAAGCTTCACCGTTACGATGAGGCGGCCGCTGCTTATGAGCGCGGGTCCGAGCAGCCCGGTGCACCGCCTTTTATGAAAGCCATGGCGGCGTTCATGGCCAGCAACGCCGGCAGCCGCGAAACAGCCCGTGCGATGTACCGCCAGATGAGCGATTCCGGCGACCAGCAAACGCGCATCAATGCGGAATACCGTTTGAATGAATTGGATGCAGAAGAGCAGATGGAGGCGATCAACGCAAAACTCGCAAACTATCTCGAGAGGAATGGCTCATGTGTACGAAGCCTTATAGAGATCGTCCCCGCACTCGGCGCGGTCAAGCTCGCGGACGGAGCGCAGTTTCGACAAACCGCGGCCGGCGAGATCGTTGACCCAAAACTTGCACCATACGTCCTGGACAGCGTTAAGTGCGTAGTTCATTCCACCTCTTTTCCCAAGGCGGGGGCGAACAAATAACGAATGGAACACATAGTCGAGATTCAAGATCTGTCTAAGGACTACGAAACCGGATTCTGGAAAAAGAAAAAGGTCCGCGCTCTCGATGGCCTTTCGCTCAGCGTTGAACCCGGCCAGATCTTCGGCTTTCTCGGCGGCAACGGTGCTGGCAAAACGACCACGATCAAGATCTTGATGGGCCTGTTGTTTCCCACGTCGGGAACGGCCCGCATACTTGGCCGCGATATCGCGGACGTATCCATGCACCGTGAGATAGGTTATTGCCCGGAGAATCCGTACTTTTACGATTACCTGACCGCTTCGGAGCTGATGAATTATTTTGGTGAGATCTTCGGCCTCGATAGCAGCCGGCGAAAGGAACGCTCCGCAGAGCTTCTGACCAAGGTCGGACTTGCCAAAAAGGATTGGAACAAACAGCTTCGCAAATACTCGAAAGGAATGCTGCAGCGCGTCGGGCTGGCGCAGTCGCTGATCAATGATCCGAAAATTGTCTTTCTGGACGAACCGATGAGCGGCCTTGACCCGATGGGCCGCCGCGAGATACGCGAACTTATCGCCGAACTTAGGTCTTCCGGCACCACGGTTTTTATGTCCACGCACATCCTGTCGGATGTCGAAGCATTGTGCGAACGCGTCGCCATACTCCGCCGAGGCAAACTTGCCGCAACCGGCCGCCTCGAAGATCTTCTGGCAAACAGTGAACAGCAGGCATTTGAAATAAGCATCTCCGGTATTTCCGCCGCCGCCCTGAGCTCCTTCGCCGCCGACAGCGGTGCCGAATTAAGCGAAAAGCCCACGGGCGTCAGCCTTCACGTAGATTCGGAATCCGAGATAGACGCGGCCCTCAAAGCTGTAAGGGCGTCCGGCGGCAAGCTGCTCTCCGTTCAGCCCATTCGGCAGTCACTGGAAGAATTATTTGTAGAAAAGACCGGCAACGCCTAGCCCCACTTTGTGCCCTTTGTGTCTTCCCTTTGTGCCCTCTGTGGTTAAGATCTTCTTCCAAACACAAAGTTCATAAAGGGAAGACACAAAGTACACAGAGGGAAGATCGGGAATTATTTGAACACTACGGCGCGACCTTCACCGCTGTGACCTTCCACCGAATATTCGCCCTTTCCGCTTTTGGGTCAAAGCCTTCGAGGCTCACCGTCACCGGCGAGATCGTCTCGTTCGGCCCAAGCTGTTGAAACTGAACCGGAACCGGCAGGATCCGTTTTTCTTTCACGACATTATTCTGCAGGTCCACAACCGAGACTTTCACTTCCATGGCCGTTATTGTCTTTGATCCTTTATTGCGGATACTGCCGACGATGAACATTGAGATAGTGCCGAGGGCATTCGGCGATTCGATGGTGCGATCGTCGGTCGCAATGATTATGTCCTTTGAGATCGCCGCAAATTCAGGCGAGCTTTCGGTAAACGCTCCCTCAAGCATTTTTGCCCGCTGGTCCTCAGCCGGCGGCTGTAACGCGATCAGCAGCGCGGCCGCGCCGATCAGCAGAATGCCAACGGCAACTCCGATAACAAGTCCGTAGTTTATACCCTTCGGCTCTTTCTTTTTGTCTGCGAGAAGTGAGTCCATTGCGTTTTTCCAAAGTGTTAGACAACACTTTCGGCGATAAGTTCCGTTAGGTTATCATTCTAATCATCGAACCCGTAAGCTCCAACCAGCCCGCCGCCCGATTTGCCGAGGTCGCCTTGCCGCTGCCTCTGCGGCGAACGTTCACTTACGCCGTCCCGACCGGCTTTCGTTCAGCGATCGAGACGGGTTCGCGCGTACTTGTACCGTTCGGAAAGCGCAACTTGACAGGCTACGTTGTCGGGTTTCACGATGCTCTCGACCCGGAACTTGACCTAAAGGAAGAGGATATCAAGGACGCGATCGAGCTACTCGACGAAACGCCGCTGATCACGCCGGAGATCCTTGAACTTACTCAATGGGCCGCTGACTATTACGCCGCCTCCTGGGGCGAAATGCTAAAGGCTTCCCTGCCCGCCGGGATAAATAAAGCGAGCGAACGTATTCTTTCGATCAATGAGGCCGGCCGCGAAGAGCTTTTGCAAATGGCCGCTGGGCGCATGAACACCCGCGCGGACATTTTGCATTTTCTGTCGGAAAGCGGCGAAACGCCTCAAAAGACAATCGAGAAGGAATTCGGCGAGACGCGGGCCCGCCGATGCATCCGGGAACTCATGGCTTCCGGTGCGGTCGATGCCTATTTTCGAAGCTCATCGGCAAAAGTGAAGGCAAAACAGCAAAAGGCGGTGCGGTTGGGTGCGTCACCGCCTGTCGATGGAAAACCGCTCTCTGATGTCCAAAGCCGAATTCTGGAAACCATTGCTCTCGCCGGCGGAGAGATGCTTTTCGTCGATCTGCTCGCACGAGCCGATTGTGGGGCCTCGCCGATCAATACCCTCGCAAAACGCGGAGATCTGGAAGTATTTACGACCGAGGTCTTCCGCGACCCACTCGCCGATCTGCAGTTGCCGGAGAATGCCGACCTGGTCCTGAACCAGGATCAGGCCGATGCTCTTTCTCAGATCGAGGCCGCGGTCAATGCCGCTGAATATAAAGGCCTATTGCTCCACGGCGTGACCGGCAGCGGCAAGACGGAAGTTTATATTCGTGCAATGCGGGCGTGCCTGCTTGCCGGAAGGTCGGCCCTAATGCTGGTGCCTGAGATCGCCCTGACACCAATATTTTCACGTCGGTTAAAGGCCGCGTTTGCCGATCAAGTGGCAATTCTGCATTCTAACTTGTCCCCGGGCGAACGCTTTGACCAATGGCGCCGTATCCGCCGCGGCGATGCTCGTGTCGTTATCGGTACACGCTCGGCGGTATTCGCGCCGCTTCAAGATCCGGGCCTGTTCATCGTTGACGAGGAACACGACACATCCTACCGGCAGCATGAATCGCCGTTCTACAACGCACGCGACACCGCCGTAATGCGTGCAAATCTTGCAAAAGCCGTCATAGTTCTCGGTTCCGCGACACCATCACTTGAAACTTTTCAGAACGCCCGCTGGGACAAATACACTTATCTCCGTCTGCCGAACCGCATCGGCGATCGGCCTCTTGCGAAGGCAGAGCTGATAGACATGCGCGAGGTATTCCGCCAAGCGGGAAAGGACATTGTCATCTCGCCGCAATTGGCCAATGCCATCAAAGAAACGCACGAACGCGGTGAACAATCTATAGTTCTGCTGAACCGCCGGGGTTTTTCACAGTTCGTTCTGTGCCGTTCCTGCGGTGCACGGCTTGCGTGCAAGGATTGCGATATCACGCTGACCTATCATCGCCGCGACCAGAAACTGATCTGCCATTACTGCGACTTTCACGCTCCGGTCCCGAACAAATGCCCATTCTGCGAAGGCGAGTTCATATACTTCGTCGGCCACGGAACGGAACAGCTTGAGGCCATGCTTCGCAAACAGTTCCCCGATCTGAACATTGCCCGTGTTGATCGGGACACGATGAGCCATAAGGGGG
>JADYZI010000428.1 GCA_020853255.1 Acidobacteriota bacterium | reverse complement strand
TCGAAGCTGCCCGTTCCGAAGCACGGTCCAGTTTTGGCGACGACGCCGTCTATATCGAAAAGGCTATCGTCCGTCCGCGGCATATCGAGATACAGGTATTCTCAGACACGCACGGGAACCACGTTCATCTCGGCGAACGCGAATGCTCGATCCAGCGGCGGCATCAGAAAGTGATCGAAGAATGCCCATCGCCGATAAATTCGGCCGAACTTCGCGAAAAGATGGGTGCATGCGCCGTCATGGTCGCAAAGGCCGTGGATTATGTTGGCGCGGGCACGGTCGAGTTTCTGGTTTCGGACCTTGATCGCTCATTCTATTTTCTTGAGATGAACACACGGCTGCAGGTCGAACACCCGGTGACCGAACTTGTGACCGGCATCGACCTCGTTCGCGAGCAGATCAGCGTTGCTGCCGGCTATCCGCTTTCGTTCAGCCAGGATGATGTCCGCGTTGTCGGTCATTCGATCGAATGCCGGATCTATGCCGAGGACGCCGAAAGCAACTTTCTTCCGTCACCTGGCCGGATAACGAGGCTTCGCATCCCGCAAGGGCCGGGCATTCGCGACGACGGCGGCGTTTACGAAGGTGCCGAGGTCTCGATCTATTACGATCCGATGATCTCAAAATTTGCCGCATATGGCAGAGACCGGGGCGAGGCCATTGACCGAATGCGCAGGGCCCTGGCCGAATATGAGATCGCGGGAATCCACACGACATTGCCATTCTTTCGTGAAGTGATGCAGGATGAGGAATTCGTTGCCGGAAGGCTCGATACTGGTTTTATTTCCGCTTGGAAAGAACGGCGAAAAGAACCGAAGGCGGATCGAGAGAAAATCGATCTCGCCGTCATCGCCGCCGCGATGGCCTTAGGCAAGACCAAAACCGAGAGCAGTGTCGCGGCTGCCTCGGCAGATCCCAGCAAATGGGCAATGGCCGGCCGTGCCCAGAGACTGGCCCAATGAAATGCCCTTCCGTCTGCAGAAGCCCGCACGCGAGTAAGGGCATAACTGAAATGCCCTTACTTGCATGCGGGCCTCGGCACCTAAACATGAAAAGAGGCCGTCCCTTTCGGGGCAGCCTCTTTTGCCGTCGTTCCGTTTGCCTACCGAACAGGAGCCTGTTTGCCCCGGAAGATGGTCGTTGGCGATTTTCCTGCCTTGACCTGAACCGGTGCACCGATGAAGGAAAGGCCGGAAACGCTGTCCGTAAGAGTAAGCGTTAGCGGGCCGCCCGCAAAGGAGTACAGCTTATGCCTGACGGTCACAAGATATATGTTGTTGACCGCAAGCCCTTCGACCACAAACCGGCCGCTGGCGTCCGCACGGGCCGTTTTGACCTGTCCGTTCGATCCGTTAAGCACCGTGACCAGAGCGTTGGCGATAGGAGCACCGGACGCGGTCGTAACATCACCTTCGATCGATGCCTCGGCCGCTGTCGGCGTCTTGATGCGAGCGATCGTCGGGTCAAGGATCGCAGCGTTCTGGAACTGCAGAAAGCTGTCGGCCGGCGGTGTGTCCACACCGAAGATCGAAGTGTTCGTCCAGTCGATGGCGTCTGACTTTACTTCGCCTACGATCTGAGCTCCATGGGCAAGCGTCTGATTCCAAAGGATCGTTCCGTTCGGCAGCGGATCACCGGTCGAGGTGGTCGTGTTGATCGTCATCCGAACCTTCACCTGGATGCGTCCGCCGACAGGCAGCGAGGCACCCGGTGCAAGCAGGTCAGATGTCGGGTCGTTACCCAAACCATCGTAGTTGGTATTGCGGGTTGCGACCGCACCGCCGCTGGTGATGGTGACCGTGTTCGATCCGGCAACGAGCGTCAGGTTGCCGGTAAGGCTGCCGTCGATCGAGCTAACCTCGTCACGGATATTGAAGTTCGTGACCGAGACGGGGCTGTTGTTGACATAATCGATCGTCCATTCAAGCGTGTCACCGGGAACTAGCGGCGGGCCGCCCTGGCGGTCGTTGAAACGGCGGACCGATTTGTATCCGTTCACCGTCGCCTGCTGAAGGCCGCAAGATTGCGGACGCGTCACCGGCACGAAGACCGTGTTCAGTATCATCCTCTGGCCGTTAAGCCTTTCGATCTCAGAAGCGCCAGTGTTTGTCCGCGAATAATCGTGGCCGCCTAGTTCGAAGACAGCGCTTCCGGCCGCACCGGCACCGCTAAGTTCGGATACCGTGGCTACCATCTTGGTTGATTGATTACCGCTGTTGCGGACCGAGATGCGGTTGCCGTTTGCCGCCGCGGCGCCTGATGCATAGCGGTATTCGGTCACTGCACCGTCCTGGTTGGCAAGAATGCCGATGAACTGATTGAACGGCATCGCACCTTCAGGATAAACAAGATCTGTGTCCACATCCGTATCGTCGTTCGTTCCGAAAACATTGTAGCCGGGATTGGTCGTTTGGAAATGGCCATTGGCGTTGTTCTCGAACGTGTTGACCGAGGCACACTGCAGCAGCAGGTTGCCGCCGCTGATAACGAACTGTTTGTACAGGTTCACAAACTGCGACGAGGTCGAATGGGCCTGTGTGGCGAGCGTGTAGCACGAGTTCTGATTGATGATGTCGTCGGTCACCGATTCATAGTTCGGGATGCCGGCCGCATCGAAAACGTCCTGATGAACGCCCGTGCCAAAGTTGCCGCCGTCAGGGCCGATAGCGATCTTCGGCTTGTGCGTCAGCAGGTAGCGAATGTCAGCCGTGGTCGAGGCGGTCGTCTTGTAAACGACCACGTCTGTTCCGCCGGCGTTGAAGGATGTGATCATATCCCGCAGCGACTGTGTGTCGTAGTCAGCCGGAATGATGAACGGGCCGCCCGAGAAGTTTACGTCCGCCGGGCCGGCAACACCGGCCGAGCCGGAGATCCGGGTCACGTTCGCTGAAAAATCGGTGGCATCTTTTGCCTTGCCGGGTTTGATAGCCCACTTGACCGGAATGTTGTTCTGAAGGAACAAATTCGCAAGCCCGTAAGCGCGAAGGTTAAACGTCGTACCGGCGGCGTTGCCCTGATTTACGTTATCCATAGGGATAACCAATGCTCCGGCCGGAATATTCTCCGGCGGAGGTGGGGGATTGGGAGGCGCCTGCGCCGAAACGCCGAGGGCGATCAAGCAAAGCGCGAAAATTGCTGCAAGCGCACTGCTCAACATTCTTCGCACCGATCGGATCTCAAAGTGGCTGTTCATAAATGTAATAACTCCTCTCTATCTCAAATTTAAGCCGAAGAACGGTAAATGCCCTCACCGGCAGATGCCGGAAGAATGGCCATAAGTCTTCTATTTAATAGCGTTAACCGGATACTTGTCCGCGTTCTGCTCCATCAACTGAAGTAGGCTGGGTTCAAGTTCGGGTTGCCTTAAATAGACGAACCGTTTTCCTTTGTTTGCACAATAGGCAGAATCAGGGATCCTTTCCAGAAACTGTATGATTCTTACATTTCTAGTGGACAGGCCCGCCATCCGCCCGAACGCCCGCGAAAGGAGGAAGTGTTTGAAACGCACGAAAAAAAAGCTGCCGTTGCCGACAGCTCTTTTACTATGAACATCCTGCTTTACAGCAGGGCCGAATTACCTCATCTGACGCCCGCCTTGAAAATGGTCGTCATTTGTCTGCCGGGCTTGAACTGCTGGCCCGTGAAAGACAACCCGGTGATGCTGTCGCTAAGATTCAGTACCATCGGATCGGTCGGGAAGCGGAACAGTTTGCTCTTGACCGTAACAAGATAGACATCTCCGACAGTAAGGCCGCCGATCTGGAAGAATCCAAGGGCGTTCGTGCGGGCCGTTCGGACCTCTCCGTTCGAAGCTCTTACCACGGTAACCAAGGCGTTGTTGATCCCCGAACCGCCTGCTGTTACGGCACGCCCTTCTATCAGGGCCTCGGCCGCCAATGGGCGAAGCGGAGCACTTGTCGGGTTGATGATCGAGCCGTTCTGCGTTTGCGGAACGCTCCCGGCCGGCGGTGCCTCGACACCAAAGATATTGGTGTTCGTGGCATCGATCGCGTCCGATCTGGTCGTTCCCGTCGGCGGAAGCGTCGCGCTTCTTGCCGTGGTTTGATTGAACACCGTATAACCAGCGGGGTTTTCGATCAGGACATTCGAGTTTATGACGGTCTGGACCTTCAGCTGAATACGGCCGCCAACCGGAAGGAAGGCTCCCGTATTAAGCATATCGGCTGTCGCATCATTTCCTGCTCCATCAAAGGCAGCATTCCGCGTCGCGGTCGCACCGCCCGTTGTCTGGGTTACAAGATTCGAGCCAGGTACCAGCGTCAGATATTGCGAGTTTGTGCCGAACTCACCGATCAGGTCACGGACCTGGAAGTTGAACTGGTCCGCGATAGTGTTGTTGACGTAATCGATGGTCCACTCCAAAGTATCGCCCGGAGCGATCGGCGGGCCGCCCTGTCGCGAGTTGATCCGGCGAACCGATTTGTAGCCGACGACCGCCTGCGGTTCGACCTGGCAGATCGAGACGGCTGGCACGAACACGGCATTAAGCTGCATTCTTTGGCCGTTGATCATCGCAAGGGCAGAATCGGTTTCGTTCGAATCAGGCCTGGCGTAATCATGGCCGCCGAATTCAAAGACGACTCCGCCTGTAGCTGCGGGCCCATTTACCTGCGAAACAGTGGCGACAAAAACGTTCGAGTTAGCTCCACTATTGGTTGCCGCGACGAGGTTTCCGTTGGCTCCCGCTCCACCAGGAGCATATGCGTACTCGGTGACGGCTCCATCCTGGTCAGCCAAAAGGCCGAGGAACTGATTGAACGGCATGTCACCCTGCGGGAATACGAATGCGTTGCTGTTGATCTCATTCGCCGGTGAATTGCTTGTGAAAAGCGAATAGCCAGGCGCCGTCGTTTGGAAATGCCCATTGGCGTTGTTCTCAAAGGTCCCGACCGAGGCGCACTGGAGTATCAGGTTGCCGCCGCTTTCTACGAACGTGCGGAACGAATCAACATAGCTGTCATCGACCTGGTGCCCCTGCGTTGCGATGGTATAGCACGCGCCGGGTTGATTGATGTCGTCTATACCGGTCGTGTAATTGGGAATACCGGCACGGTCGAAAAGTCCCTGATAAACACCTGAACCAAAGTTTCCGCCATCGGGTCCGATAGCGATCTTCGGAATGTGCGTCAGGGTATAACGAACATCGGCGATCGCATCTGCGTTCGATTTATAAACGGTTACTGGTGTACCCGTGCTGTTGAAAGTATTGATCATGTTCCGCACGGGTGCCGTGTCGTAATCCCTCGTTACGACAAACGGCCCACCGGCGAAATCAAGCGATGCCGGGCCTGCGACGCCTTCGGTTCCGGCGATACGGGTAACGTTCGCCGAGAAATCGTTATCGTCCTTGGATTTGCCCGGTTTGATCACCCATTTCACGGGAATGCCGTTCTGAAGCAGCAGATTCGCCAGCCCGTATGCACGGAGATTAAACGTCGTGCCGGCTGCGTTGCCCTGATTGACATTGTCCATCGGGATAATAAGTGCTCCGGCGAGAATGTTCTCTGGCGGCGGGGCCGGTACGGGCACCGCTTGAGCGGGTGTGCTCGCAACGCCAAGAGCGCAAAGGATAGTGAAAACAAATGAACGGATGATTAATTGCCTAACGCGTCCAAACTCAATGGGGGTTCTCATAAAATGCTCCTCTCAAAAAATTCAAGCGGAAAACGGCATTCGTTTTTCTCCGGTCAGGGAGGTGTCGTCGAATTCCAAGCCATTTCTGCCGTGAAGCGGCTCAGCCTGCAGGCT